>NZ_DATBMI010000137.1:0-26279 GCF_036554925.1 Pedococcus sp. | reverse complement strand
GCTGGTGGCCACCGGCATGTCCTACAAGGACATCGCGGCCGAGCTGTTCATCTCGCACCGCACGGTGCAGAACCACGTGCAGAACACGCTGGGCAAGCTGCAGCTGCACAACCGCGTCGAGCTGGTGCGGTTCGCCTTCGCGCGGGGGCTGGAGACCCCAGGCGCCTGACCCGGCGCCGCGATAGCGAACGCACGGGTGAGGGTTCCCGGGAGGGGCGTTCCCGGCATACGGGCCCGTCGGTCCGCACCCGCAGGGGGCACCTATCCTTGACGGGTGAGCACGACGCACCCCTCCGACGCCCTCGCCAGCCTCGCGGCCGGCGCCGACCTGCCCGCTGCCCAGCAGCCGGAGTGGCCGGACGCCGAGCGGCTTGCCGACGCGATCGCGACGCTGGCCTCGTATCCACCGCTGGTCTTCGCCGGGGAGTGCGACGTGCTGCGCAGCCGGATGGCCGCCGCGGCGAGGGGCGAGGCGTTCGTGCTCCAGGGTGGTGACTGCGCCGAGACCTTCGCCAGCGCGACCGCCGACAACATCCGCGACCGCGTCAAGACGATCCTCCAGATGGCCGCCGTGCTGACCTACGGCGCGTCCGTGCCGGTGGTCAAGGTCGGCCGGATGGCCGGGCAGTACGCCAAGCCGCGCTCGAGCGGGAACGAGACCCGCGAGGACGTGACCCTGCCGGCGTACCGCGGCGACATGGTCAACGACTTCGAGTTCACCGCCGACGCGCGCACGCCCGACCCGCAGCGGCTGGTGCGGGCCTACCACGCGAGCACCGCGACGCTGAACCTCGTGCGCGCGTTCACGCAGGGTGGCTTCGCCGACCTGCGCCACGTCCACGACTGGAACCGCGGCTTCGTGGCCAACGCCGCCAACTCCCGCTACGAGCGGCTGGCCCGCGACATCGACAAGGCGATGCGGTTCATGCTGGCCTGCGGCGCGGACTTCGAGGCGATGAAGACCACCGAGTTCTTCTCCGCGCACGAGGCCCTCTTGCTCGACTACGAGCGGCCGCTGACCCGCGTCGACAGCCGCACCGGCGACCTCTACGACACCTCCGGCCACTTCATCTGGGTGGGAGAGCGCACCCGCGACCTCGGCGGCGCGCACGTCGACTTCGTGAGCCGAGTCCGCAACCCCATCGGCGTGAAGCTGTCGGCGAAGGCCGAGATCGACGACGTGCTGCGCCTGATCGACAAGGTCGACCCCCACCGCGAGCCGGGTCGCCTGACCTTCATCACCCGGATGGGCGCCCAGACGGTCCGCGAGGCCCTGCCCGGCCTCGTCGAGAAGGTCACCGCGTCGGGCGCGCTGGTGACCTGGATCTGCGACCCCATGCACGGCAACACCTTCGAGTCCGCGAGCGGCTACAAGACCCGCGACTTCGAGGACGTCGTCGAGGAGGTGCGCGGGTTCTTCGAGGTGCACCAGGGCCTCGGCACGGTGCCGGGCGGCATCCACGTCGAGCTGACGGGCAACGACGTGACCGAGTGCATCGGCGGCTCCGAGCGGATCCTCGACGCCGACCTCAACAAGCGGTACGAGAGCGTGTGCGACCCCCGGCTCAACCACCAGCAGAGCCTGGAGCTGGCGTTCCTCGTCGCCGAGATGCTCTCGCGGGACTGACCGGCCGATGACCGCGCCCGGGCCGGACGTCGACCTGCTCTCCGACACCCTCACCCGCCCCACCGAGGGCATGCGCCAGGCGATGGCGCGCGCCGAGGTCGGCGACGACGTGTTCGGCGAGGACCCCACCGTCCGCGAGCTCGAGGAGCGGGTGGCCGGGCTGCTCGGCCACGAGGACGCGCTCTTCACCCCGACCGGCTCGATGGCCAACCAGCTCGGGATCCGGCTGCACGTCGGCCCGGGTGAGGAGCTCATCGCCGACTCGCTCGCGCACGTGCTGCGTGCCGAGATGGGTGCGGCAGCCGTGCTGTCCGGCATCACCTCGCGCTCGTGGGTCGCCGAGCGTGGGCTCCTCGACGCCGCACAGCCGCTGGCGCTCATGTCCGTGGGTGCGGGTGCCTACCAGGTCGGCACGAGGCTGGTCGTCGTCGAGAACACCCACAACTTCGGTGGCGGCACCGTCCAGCCGCTCGACCAGATCGAGGCCCTGCGCCAGGGCACGCGTGGGGCCGGGGTCGCGATGCACCTCGACGGCGCGCGGCTCTGGAACGCCCACGTGGCGACCGGCCTCCCGCTCGAGGAGTACGGCCGCCGGTTCGACACCGTCAGCGTGTGCCTGAGCAAGGGGCTCGGCGCGCCGGTCGGATCGGTGCTGGCCGGGTCCGCCGCGCAGATGGGCGAGGCACGCATCTGGCGCAAGCGGTTCGGCGGCGGCATGCGCCAGGTCGGCATCCTCGCCGCGGCGGGGATCTGGGCGCTGGACCACCACGTGGAACGGCTCGCCGACGACCATGCCCGCGCCCGGCGGTTCGCCGAGGCGGCCGCCTCCGCCCACGCGGGCACCGTGGACCCCGAGCGGGTGCAGACCAACATCGTGGTGCTCGACGTGGCGGCGGCCGGGTGGTCCCCGGCGGAGTTCACCGCCGCGGCCGGGCAGCGCGGCATCCGGCTGTATGCCGTGTCCGGCACCTCCGTGCGCCTGGTCTGGCACCTCGACGTCGATGACGCCGGGACGGACCGTGCCGTCGCGGAGCTCGCGCCCCTGCTGGCCAAGGGCCCCGACTAGCGCCAGAGAGGCAGGGCCCCTGGGGCCTACACCTCGTGGTGGAGGAGCTCGGCCGGCGGGTCCTCCTCGGCCGAGACCACCGGGGTGCGCCGGCCGAGCAGCTCGACGAGGTACATGGCGGCCAGCACCAGAGCGCCGCCGAGCAGCATCCGAGCCGTGAGGACCTCGCCACCGAGCAGCACCGCGAACAGCGCGGCGAAGACCGGCTCGAGGGTCATGACGATGGCGGCCCGGGTCGCCGTGAGGTGCGACTGCGCCCACGTCTGCGCCCAGAGCGCCACGGCACCCGCGATGAGGGCCATGTAGACGAGCGAGGCCCACTGGCCCCCGTCCGCGGGCAGGGTCACCCCGTCCGGCACGGCACCGGCGGCGCACACGACCGCGATGACGCCGGCCTGCACCGTGGCAAGGCCGGTGGCGGTGTGGGGCTGGCTGAACCGGCCGAGGCCGATGATGTGCAGCGCGTACAGCGCCGCGGACCCCAGGGTCAGCGCCTCGCCGTAGCCGATCGACAGCCCGCGCAGCGAGAGGATCGCGAGCCCGGCCGTGGCGAGGCCGACGGCGAGCCAGGTGGACCCGGCGATGCGGTCCCGGAAGAGGGCGGCGGCGAAGAGCGGGGTGAGGACGACGTAGGTGCCGGTGACGAAGCCGGACACGGAGGCGTCGGTGTGGGCCAGCCCGACCGTCTGCAGCAGCTGGGCGCCCCCGTAGAGGACGCCCAGCCCGACCCCGGTCACGACGTCCTGGCGGGACAGCGCCAGGGTCTGGCGGCGGAACACGATGCCCATCGCCACCGCGGCGATGGCGAAGCGCACCGCGAGGAAGTCTGCCGGCGGAACGTGCTCGACGAGGTCCCGGATGAGGAAGAAGGTCGACCCCCAGACGGCGGTGACCGTGACGAGCAGCAGGGTCGCCAGGCGGCTGGAGCTCAGGGTGGTCTGTGGCATGGGCGGTCCGGGTGTCGCGGGCGTCGCCGCGGCGGTCTCCGGGTCAGACGACGACCAGGGTGACGACGCTGCCCTTGGGTGCCTCGGCGTCCGCGGCGGGGCTCTGGGTGCGGACGGTGCCGAAGATGCCGCCCATGAAGTTCTCGACCTTCACCGTGAACCCGGCAGCCTCCAGGATCGTGCGGGCCTCGGCCACCTGCTTGCCCTGCACGTTCGGAACCTTGACCATCTCGGGGCCCTTGGAGACGACGAGGACCACCTTGTCGCCGCGGAAGAGGGTGCCGCTGGCCGGGGTCTGGGACATCACGCTGCCCTTGGGCACGCTGGTGCTGAACTCCTGCTTCGTCGCGTCGACGGTGAGCCCCGCGTCGGTGAGCGCGGCCACCGCCTGGTCGGCGGGCTGGCCGGTGAAGTCGGTGACCGGAATGGGCTGGCGGCCCTTGCTGAGGACGATGTTGACGGCCGCCCCTCGCTTGAGCTGGGTGCCCGCCTTCGGCGTCGTCGAGACGATCTGGCCGGCGGGGACCTTCTCGTCGAACGCCTCCGACGACGAGCCGAGGGCGAGCCGTGCCTCCTTGAGCCGCTCCTCGGCCTCGGCGCGGGTCCGGCCGACGAGGTTGGGCACGGCATACCGCTCCGGTCCCTTGGACACGGTGAGGGTCACCGTGGTGCTGCGACCGACCTCGGCCCCCGCGCCGGGGTTCGCGGAGATGACGGCTCCCTTGGCCACGCTCTCGTCGAAGGCGTCGACGCGCTTGGCGCTCAGGTGGGCAGTCGTCAGCTGGCGCTCGGCCTGCTCGTAGGTCTTGCCCACGACGGCCGGCACCGTCGTGGGGGAGCCGGGGCCCATCACGAAGTACCACGCGGCGAGGGCGGCCACCAGCAGCAGGCCGAGGGCGGCCAGCGCCCACTTCCACGAGGCCGGCCAGGGCCGGCGATCACCGCGGTCGCGGCGGCTCTCCACGGCCTTCCCGGGGGCTGACACGGGCACCACGGCGCGGTCGGCCACGGGGAGGGCGGTGGTCTGGGCGACGGCCACGGTGCTGGCGCCCTCGTCGTCCTCGGCGGTGCTGCCCTCGGGGCGGCGGTCGAGCTCGGCGGGGGTCAGCTGGGCGTGCGAGGCCCGCACCTGGGCGAGGAAGGCGTCAGCGTCCGCGGGCCGCTGGTCGGGGTCCCGGGCGGTGGCCAGGGCCACGAGGGAGTCGAGCTCGGTGGGCACGGACGGGACGCGGGACGACGGGGCCGGCACCGAGCCATGGACGTGCTGGTAGGCGACGTGGATGGGGGTGTCGCCGGTGAAGGCCTTGGTGCCGGTGAGCATCTCGAAGAGGATGAGGCCCGCGGCATACACGTCGCTGCGCGCGTCGGCGATGCCCCGCTCGACCTGTTCGGGCGAGAGGTAGGCGACGGTGCCGAGCAGCATGCCGGTCTGGCTGGTCACGGTCTGCGTGGTCACGGCGCGGGCCAGGCCGAAGTCGGCGACCTTGACCGTGCCGTCCTCGCGGAGGATGACGTTCTCCGGCTTGACGTCGCGGTGGATGATCCCGGCGCGGTGCGCGGCCGCCAGCGCCTGCAGCACCGGCTCGAGGATGTCGAGGGCGGCCCGGGGGGTGAGCGGCCCCTCGGCCTGCATGACCTCGCGCAGGGTCTGCCCTGGGACGTACTCCATGGCGAGGAACATGCTGCCGTCGTCCTCGCCCTGGTCGAACACGGCGACGACGTTCGGGTGCGAGAGCCGCGCGGCCGAGCGCGCCTCGCGGCGGAACCGGCTGACGAAGGTGTCGTCCGAGGCGAGCCCGGGGCGCATGACCTTGAGGGCAACCTCACGCTCGAGGCGGGTGTCGAGGGCGAGGTACACGGTGGCCATGCCGCCGTCCGCAATGTGCGAGAGGACGCGGTACCGCCCGTCGAGCACACGCCCGACGAGGGACTCGGTCACACCTGAAGACACCCGCAAAGTCTACGTACCTCCCGGGCAGAACCCTGACATCAGCCCCGCCCGGGGAGCCGCGCGCCGGGCGTGTGCTGCCCGATCGTTACCTGAACCGCACCCGGAGCGACCCCTCACATGCGGGCGCGGTGGGCCTTGATGCTGGCGACGTAGCGCTTGGTGTCGGCGTACATGCCGTTCTTCTGGACCGAGTAGAGCCCCTGGTAGTACCCCGCGATGGCCTGGTCGAGGTTCTTCGCCGAGCGGGTGAGGGAGCGCAGGATCACGACGCCGGCGGTGATGTTGTCCCGGGTGTTGAGCAGGTTCAGGCGGCGGCCCACCATGTCCGAGGCCCACTGGCCGGAGGACGGGATGACCTGCATGGCGCCGATCGCGTTGGCGACCGAGACCTGGCGCTGGTTCCAGCCCGACTCCTGCCAGCTGACGGCGAGCGCGAGGCGGGGGTCGACGCCATGGCGGCGGGCGGTGGCCACGATCAGCGCCCGGGTCTGGGCGCGGCTCGGGACCGACACCGACCTCAGGTGGGCGCGGTTGCGCGCGGCAGCGGCCACTACGGAGCTGGGGTAGGTGCGGCCCTCGAAGGTGTTGCTGCTGAAGCGGACGGCGCTGCGGCGCACCGGGATGCTCAGGCGCTGGCCGACGTACACGAGGTGGGCGTTGCGCAGCCGGCTCGCCTTCATGATCGCGGCCTGCGTGGTGCCGAAGCGGACCGCGATGGCGCTCAGGGTGTCGCCGGAGCGGACGGTGTAGGCGCGCCGGGTGACGGCGGGCGCCGACGACCTGGAGGACGAGGCCGTGCCCCGGATCCTCAGCACCTGACCGGGGTGGATGGTGCTGCGCATCGACAGCCGGTTCATCGACAGCAGGCTCGGCAGGGGCGTGCGGGTCCGCAGCGCGATGGCCCCGAGCGTGTCGCCGGAGCGCACCCGGTAGCGCGCGGTGGGGCGGGCTGCCGTCGTCCTGCGCGCCGGTGCGGCGGCCTGGGCGCGGCCGCCGGGCACGCGCAGGCGCTGGCCCACGTAGATGGTCGAGGTCAGGCGCAGGCGGTTGGCCTTGAGGAGCGAGGCGAGGGAGACGCCGCGCCTGGCGGCGATGCCGCCGAGCGTGTCGCCGGAGCGGACGACGTGGGTGGACCGGGCGATCGCGGCGGCGCGCGCCTTGGCCGCCCGCACCTTCGCCGCGCGAGCGGCTGCGGCGGCGGCGCGGGCCATCGCGGCGGTCCGGGGGACCTGGAGGCGCTGGCCGATCTGGAGGAGGTGGCCGTGGTTGCGCAGCCGGTTGCGGCTGATGAGCACCCCTTCGGAGGTGCGGTGGCGCAGCGCGATGGCGCCCAGGGTGTCGCCGGGGCGCACCGCGTAGGTCGTCCAGCCGTAGGGGGCCGGCTTGCTCTTCTGCACGATCGCCGTCTGGGGTGTCGCCGCCGGCGTGGCCGGGAGGTGGGCGAGAACCGGAGACATAGGGGAGTCCTTTCAGCGCGACCCCCGTCGGGCGCGGCCCGCCGGGCTGTGAGGCTCATGTGATCGATGTGAATCTTGTGACCCGTGTGAAGGTACACCACTGGCGCGCACGCCATATTGACTTACATCGATGTAATTTGCTTTGGCGCCCGCCACTGGCACTCTGGGGCGGTGAACGAGACCGCTCCTCAGGAGCCCGAGAACAACGCCTCCGACCCCTCCGCCTCCGATGCCGCCAGGGCCGACGTCGAGACCACCCTCGAGAGCCTGGTCGGTGAGTGGCTGACCGTTCCGGAGGTGGCGGAGCGCCTCGGGCTCAGGCTCTCCGACGTGCGCCGGCTCATCGAGGACCGCGAGCTGCTCGCCGCCCGGATCGGGGAGCGCCGGGTCGTGAAGGTCCCCGCGAAGTTCGTCGACGAGCGCGCGATGCCGCACCTCCGGGGCACCTTCACCGTGCTCGGCGACGGCGGCATGAACGACGAGGAGATCCTGCGCTGGCTGTTCACCCCCGACGCCACGCTGCCCGTGCCGGGCGCGCCGGTCGACGCCCTCACCGCGGGCTTCAAGACCGAGGTGCGCCGACGGGCGATGGAGCAGGCCTTCTAGGACGAGCGGGCGGTGGAGAAGTCGATGAGCTGGTCGAGCACCGACGTGGGCTCGGTCGCCAGCCCGGTCGTCGACTTCAGCGCGAGCCGGGCCGAGTCGGCGAGGGCGCCGATCTCGGCCTCCACGGCGTCGACCGCACCGGAGGCGGTGATGACCTCGCGCAGCCGCTCCACGCCCAGCTCGTCGAGGTCGGGTCGGCCGAGGTCGGCCCCCACCAGCCGGCGGCCGGCGTCGTCGGTGCCCTCGAGGGTGTGGGCGATGAGGACCGTGCGCTTGCCCTCGCGCAGGTCGTCGCCGGCCGGCTTGCCCGTCGACGCCGGGTCGCCGAAGACACCGAGCAGGTCGTCGCGCAGCTGGAACGCGTGGCCGAGGTCGAGGCCGTAGCGCGAGAGCGAGGCGAGGTCCTCCTCGCTGGCGCCGCCGGCCGAGGCGCCGATGAGGAGCGGGTGCTCGATGGTGTACTTGGCGCTCTTGAAGCGGATCACCCGGCGGGCCCGCTCGATCCGCTCGGCGGTCCCGAGCCCCTCCCAGGACCGCGCGGACTCCACGACGTCCAGGAACTGCCCGCCCATGAGCTGGGTGCGCATCCGGTCGAACACCGGCCGGGCCCGCTGGAGGTGCTCGGGGGGCAGGCCGGAGGTGGAGTAGAGCTCCTCGGTCCAGTTGAGGCAGAGGTTGCCCGCCAGGATCGCCCCGGCCAGCCCGAACCGGTCGGCGTCGCCGGCCCAGGCCTCCGCGCTGTGCCGGGCGGCGAGGGCCCGGTGCGCGGCGGGCAGGCCGCGCCGGGTGTCGCTGTCGTCCATGACGTCGTCGTGGATCAGGGCCGCGGCCTGGAAGAACTCCATGGCGGTGGCCAGCCGGACGAGCCCGGGGGAGTCGGGCTGGCCGGTGGCGCGGTACCCCCAGTACAGGAACGCCGCCCGCAGGCGCTTGCCGCCCGAGAGGAGCGAGCGCACGGCGGCCAGCAGATCCTGGGCGTCGGGACCGACCTCCGCCAACACCTCGGACTGGGCCGCGAGCTCGGCATCGACGCACTCCTGCACACGCGCGCGCAGGTGCGCAGCATCGAGCGGGTGGGGCACAGTGCCTCCTCGTGCGGTGGGGGCCCGTCGAGCGGTGTCCGGTGCGTGCCCGGGCGGTCTCAGGATGTGTAGTGCCGAGCCTAACGCGAGCGGTGCTGCACTACGCTCGCCGCATGGCTCTGGGGCAGTCCTCGACGCAGCGGAGGCCGGAGCACATCACCCGGTCGATCCCGCGGATGCTCGCTGCCCAGGGACCCTCGATCAGCTTCGAGTTCTTCCCTCCGAAGGACGACGCCTCGGAGGCTGTGCTCTGGCAGGCGATCCGGCGGCTGGAGCGGGTGCGGCCGAGCTTCGTGTCCGTCACCTACGGCGCCGGGGGCACCACCCAGGACCGCACGGTCCGGGTGACCGAGCGCATCGCCCGGGAGACCACCCTCACCCCGCTCGCCCACCTCACCTGCGTCAACGCGTCCGTCGCCGAGCTGCGCCAGGTGGTGGGCCAGTATGCCGCGGCGGGAGTCCGCAGCATCCTCGCCCTCCGGGGGGACCCGCCGGGCAACGTCGGCGGCGAGTGGGTGCCCCACCCCGAGGGCCTGGACCACGCCGAGGACCTCGTCACACTGGTGCGGGGCCTGGGCGACTTCACCGTGGGGGTGGCCGCCTTCCCGGACGTCCACCCCGAGTCGCCGAGCCTCGAGCACGACGTCGACGTGCTGGTGCGCAAGCACGCCGCCGGTGCGTCGTTCGCGATCACCCAGATGGTGTTCGACGCCGACTCCTACCTGCGCCTGCGCGACGCCGTCGCAGCGCGGTGCGACCTGCCCATCACGCCCGGGCTGATGCCGGTCACGAACGTCAGGCAGATCGCGCGGATGTCCCAGCTCATGGGCACCCCGCTCCCGCCCCCGGTCGTCACCCGGCTGGAGGCCGTGGCCGACGATCCGGAGGCCGTGCGCGCCGTGGGCGTCGAGATCGCGACCGAGCTGTCGAGCCGGATGCTCTCCGAGGGTGCGCCGGGCCTGCACTTCATCACCATGAACCGCTCGACGGCGACCCTCGAGGTCTACCAGAACCTGGACCTCGCCGCCGCTGCCCCGCGACCCTGACGGCCCTGCCGCGGCCCACGCCGCGGCATACACCGGGGCACCGACCCGGCACGGGTGGCAGTGCCCGGGTCAGGGAACGGGCTGCAGCTGGTCGACCAGGGGCGCCACGTCGGCGATCGAGTCGACCACCCGGGTCGCCTGGTACGGGAACCGCTCGACCTGCTCGCGTCGGGTGGACCCGGTCAGCACGAGGATCGTGCGCAGCCCGGCCTCGAGGCCGCTGATGATGTCGGTGTCCATGCGGTCGCCGACCATCACCGTGGACTCCGAGTGGGCATCGAGGCGGTTGAGGGCGCTGCGCATCATCAGCGGGTTGGGCTTGCCGATGTAGTAGGGCTGGTGGCCGGTCGCGGCGCTGATGAGCGCAGCCACCGAGCCGGTGGCCGGCAGGGTGCCCTGCTGGCTGGGGCCGCTGACGTCCGGGTTGGTCGCGATGAACCTCGCGCCGCCCTCGATGAGCCGGATCGCCTTGGTGATCGCCTCGAAGGAGTAGGTGCGGGTCTCTCCCAGGACGACGTACTCGGGGTCGCGCTCGGTCATGGTGTAGCCGATGTCGTGCAGCGCGGTCGTCAGCCCTGCCTCGCCGACGACGTAGGCAGACCCGCCGGGCCGCTGGTCGTCGAGGAACTTCGCGGTGGCCAGGGCAGACGTCCAGATCGCGGACTCCGGGACGTCGATCCCGCTGGCGCGCAGCCTCGCCCGCAGGTCGCGCGGCGTGTAGATCGAGTTGTTCGTGAGGACGAGGAAGCGGCGGCCGGAGGCCACGAGGGCGGTGATGAAGTCGCTGGCACCGGGGATCGCGGTGTCCTCGTGGACGAGCACGCCGTCCATGTCGGTGAGCCAGCACTCGACCGGCCTGGGTGTCGTCATGGGCCCCATTGTGCATGGCCGGCGTAGTCACTTTGGGGGAGCGCCACGGGCTGGGCCGAGCGCAGTCTGGAGGCGTCGAGAAGGAGGTTCCCCATGTCCCTTGCCACGTGCCCCATCGCCACGATGCTGCCGGTCACGGACACCGATCGCGCCAAGGACTTCTACGCGAACACGCTGGGCCTGCCGTTCGAGGGCAGCGACCCCATGGGCGAGCTGCTCTTCGGTCTGGGCGGTGGCGCCACGCTCGTGCTGCTGCCGCGCGAGGCGGGGACCCAGTCCGCGAGCACGGCCATGAGCTGGAAGGTCGACGACCTCGAGGCCGAGATCGCCGAGCTCGAGGGCCGCGGCGTCGTCTTCGAGGACTACGACCTGCCGGACCTGAAGACGGTGAACCACATCGCCGAGACCGATGGCGTACGGGCGGCCTGGTTCCTCGACCCGGACGGCAACGTCCTCTGCGTGCACACCCGCTGACACCCGCGGGCTGACACCCGCGGGCTGACGCCTGCGGGCTGACGCCTGCGGGCTGAGGGCTGAGGGCTACGGGCTGCGGCAGGGGTGTGCCGTCGCTCAGCTGCCCCGCGCGTGGCGAGGGTCTCTCGCGTGTGCCGTCGCCGCTCAGGCCACCTCGATGGCGTGCCCGGCGGTCACCCTGAGGAGCTCTTCGTATGTCGTGCGGTAGACGACGTGGGTGTGGCCGGCGGCGGCCCAGACGTGTGGGTAGCGGCTGAGGGACACGTCGACGACAGTGCGGATCGGTCCGATGTGGCCGACGGGAGCGACACCGCCGATGGCGAACCCCGTTGTGCTGAGCACGAAATCGGCGTCAGCGCGGTCGATGTGGTCGATGTCGTCGATGAGGTCGGCGACCTTGACGAGGTCGACCCGGTGCGCGCCGGAGGTGAGGACCAGCAGGGGGGTGATGGCGCCGTCGGCCTCGTGTGCGCGGAAGACGAGGGAGTTGGCGATCTCGGCGGGGGTGATGCCCAGGGCCCGCGCCGCCGCGGCAGCGGTGCGTACGGCGTCGGGGAGGATGACCACCTCGGGGGTGATGTGCTGGACGGCGAGGGCCGCGAGGACACGCTGGACGGCCGGGTGGCTGAGGGTGTCGTCGCCGGACTCGGCCGGTGTGCCCGGGGTGGGCGGCGTGGCCGGGGTGGTCGGGGGGTGGCCGTCCATGACCGGAGCCTAGTGACCCCCGGGTGGGGTCGCTCGCGTTTCGGCTCGTGAGAGGTGTTCCCCGCAACGCCTTGACGGGCTGTCCGAGGGTCGGTGTACATTCATCTCATCGAACACATGTTCGAACAGATGGTCCGGCCGCCAGTGCCCCACACTGCGGTCCCCGGGTTCCCGGGGCAGGTCCATCGGTGCGGCTCTGGCCCTGTGGCAGGCGCCTCGACCCCGCCTGCCACGGCCAGAGCGCACCATCCCCGACACCTGTGGAAGGAGCCTGCCGTGGTGCGCCGATACGAAGAGCCCATCGAGGTCCGGTCCGCCGGGCAGGCTCGAGAGGCGGGAGCCGCCGACGCGCCAGGTGCCCCGGACGCCTTCGTCTGGCGCGGCCGGCTCTACGTCGTGCGCGAGGTGCTCGAGCACTGGCAGGAGCGACGACCCTGGTGGCGCGACGCGCTCGAGACCGTGGCCTCAGGCACGGAGGCTGGCGACCCTCCCGCCGGTGGTGGAGCCGAGCCGTCGGGCGTCGTCCTCGCCGGCGCCCGCGAGCGGCAGGTGTGGCGGGTCGAGGCCAGCGCTGGTCGGATGGCCGGCACCGGGGTCTACGACCTCGGCGCCGACCTCTCACCGTGCCAGTGGCGCCTGCTGCGGGTCGCGGACTGAGGCGGCGGCGATGACACCACGAGCACCAGCACGCGGCGGGGCGCCGTCCGTGGGCAGCGGTGCGACGGCGGCCTCGACCCTGGAGCTCATCGAGCGCTCCCGGGCGAGCCTGCTCGAGGCATGCCACAGCCGAGCGGTCGCCGAGCGCTACCTGCAGTCCCGGCTCGCGGCGATGCGGGCCGCGGCCGCCTTGGTCTCCGCCCGGGCTGCCACGGCAGGGGTGCCCGGCCCGCACAGCCTCTGGGCGCTCCTGCCGTCGGTGGCCCCCGAGCTGACCGAGTGGGCCGAGTTCTTCGAGGCCACCGGGCCACGCCACGACCCACAGGGCACGGTCCTGGGTGGCGGTGCGACCGCGGTGACCGCGCGCGAGGCCGACGACCTGCTCCGGCAGGCGGAGACCTTCGTCGACCTGGTCTGCCGCTCGCTCGGCCTGCCGGCCTCCCCGCCGCACGGCAACGTGCTCGTCCCGACGGCATGGGCGTGAGCGGTGACTTCGCCCACCTGCACGTCGCCTCGGGGTTCTCGATGCGCTACGGCACATCCACTCCGGCGGCGCTGGTGGAGCGTGCCGCCCAGCACGGCCAGCCCATCCTGGCCCTGACCGACCGCGACGGCCTCTACGGCGCGGTCCGGTTCGTCCAGGCCGCCACTGCGGCGGGCATCGCCCCTGTCCTCGGGGTCGACCTCGCCGTTGGCCCCGAGCCCGTCCCCGGGGGCGGTCCCCGCCTGTGGGGTCCGGTTCCGTCGCGGAGCGGGGCGGGAACCGAGCGGTCGCGCACCCCCGTGCGTGGTGGCGCCGACCGTGATCCCCGGCATCCCCGGGTCACGGTGCTCGCCCGCGGCCGCGAGGCAGGGGTGCCGGCCGGGGTCGGCTGGGCGTCGCTGTGCCGGCTGGTCACCGACACCCACCTGCGCGGGGAGCGAGGCCAGCCGGTCAGCACCCCGTTGACCATTGCCGGGCGCTGCCTGGTCGGCGACGGCGGTGCAGGTGGTGCAGGTACCGGCGGCGAGGGTCGCGGCGGCACGAGGGCGAGCGGCACGAGGGCGAGCGGCACGAGGGCGAGCGGCGCGCCGGCCAGCCCGCTCGTCGTGCTGCTCGGGCCCGACTCCGACGTCGGCCGAGCGTTGCTGGCCAAGCGCCCTGACCGGGCCCGCGCGCTGCTGGCCGGCTGGCGGCGGCTGCTGCCCCGCGACGCCCTGGCCATCGAGGTGGTCTGCCACGGCGGTCCCGAGGGCACTCCTGCCTCCCGCGGCCACGCCGCCCGCCTGCTCGGGCTGGCCGACGAGAGCGGGCTGCCGGCGGTGCTGACCGCCGCCGTGCGCCACGTCGATCCGGGGGAGAGCGCCGTCGTCGACGTCCTCGACGCGGCGCGCCGGCTCGTCCTGCTCGACACCCGCCATCTCGACCGCGTCACCGACGCCGCCCACCTCGCCAGTACCCCTGCCATGCACGCCGTCGCCCTGGCCGTCACCTCCGGAGACCGGGCTCGGGCCGATGCCCTGCTCGCCTCGACCCTGGCCATGGCCCTGGCGTGTGCCCAGGACCCTCGTCGCGACCTCGGCATCGGGGCGGTCCACCTGCCCGAGCCGGCAGCGCTCGCCATCGCCCCCGGGACCCACCCGCAGTCTGTGCTGGAAGAGCGCTGCCGTGCCGCTGTCCCCACCCGGTACCCCACCGCCGGTGAACGGGAGCGGCATACCGTCGAGACCCGGCTCGGCGAGGAGCTCAAGGTCATCGCCGAGCTCGGCTACCCGACGTACTTCCTCACCGTGGCCGCCGTCGTCGACCTCATCCGCGACATGGGGGTGCGGGTGGCCGCGCGGGGCTCGGGTGCCGGGTCGCTGGTCAACTACCTGCTCGGCATCAGCGGGGTCGACCCGATCCGCTACGACCTGCTCATGGAGCGGTTCTGCTCCCCGCTGCGGGCCGAGCTTCCGGACATCGACATCGACGTCGAGTCGGCCCGGCGCACCGAGGTCTACGAGCGCGTCCTCGAGCGGTTCGGCGGCCACCGGGTCACCTGCGTCTCGATGATGGACACCTACAAGGTGCGTCACGCGGTGCGCGACGTGGGCGCCGCGCTCGGACTGCCACCCCAGGAGATCGACGAGATCGCCAAGGCCTTCCCGCACATCCGCGCCCGGGACGCCCGCAGTGCCATCGCCGAGCTGCCCGAGCTGCGCAGCCGGGGGCTCGGCAGCCCCCGCCTGCGGCTGCTGTTCGACCTCGTCGAGCGCCTCGACGGCCTGCCGCGCCACATCGCGCTGCACCCCTGCGGGGTGGTGCTCTCCAACACCGGGCTGCTCGACCGGACCCCGGTCGAGGCGAGCTGGCTGGGCTTCCCGATGAGCCAGTTCGACAAGGACGACGTCGAGACCCTCGGCCTGCTCAAGCTCGACGTCCTCGGCATCCGCATGCAGTCCGCGATGGCCCATGCCGTCGCGGAGGTCGGCAGGGTCGACGAGGTCGAGGTCGACCTCGACGACCAGGCCCAGGTGCCGCTCGACGACGAGGCCACCTTCCGGCTGATCCGCTCCACCCACACCCTGGGCTGCTTCCAGATCGAGAGCCCCGGGCAGCGCGAGCTCATCGGCAAGTTCGGCCCGGAGCGTTTCGAGGACCTCATCATCGACATCTCGCTGTTCCGCCCCGGGCCGGTGAAGTCCGACATGATCACCCCGTTCCTCGAGGCCCGCCACGGCTGGAAGGACACCGAGTACCTCCACCCCACGCTGGTGCCGGCCCTCGAGGAGACCGCCGGCGTGGTCGTCTTCCACGAGCAGGTCCTCAAGATCGTCGCCGAGACCACCGGCGTCACCCTCGCCCAGGCCGACGAGGTGCGCCGGGCCATGGGCACCCCCAAGGGCCAGGAGGAGGTCGAGGCCTGGTGGCGGCCCGCCGCGACGGCCCGGGGCTACGCGCCGGCCGACGTCGAGCGCATCTGGCAGGTGCTGAAGTCCTTCGCCTCGTTCGGGTTCTGCAAGGCCCATGCCGCGGCGTTCGCCCTCCCCACGTACCACTCGGCCTGGCTGAAGACCCACCACCCGGCCGCGTTCCTCGCCGGGGTGCTGACCCACGACCCGGGGATGTACCCCAAGCGCCTCATCCTCGACGACGCCCGCAGCCTCGGCATCGCCGTGCTCGGGCTCGACGTCAACGCCTCCTCCGGCACCTACCGGGTCGAGCGGGTCGAGCGCTGGGGGGAGCCACCGCCGCGGAGCCCCGCGCAGAGCGCGTGGACCCCACTGGACCAGACCGAGTCGCGCAGCGCCCCTGCGCACCCCGACCTGCCCGACGCGCGCGACTACGGCATCCGGCTCTCGCTCGCCGACGTCAAGGGCATCAGCGAGGCCGAGGTGGCGCGCATCGTGGCGGGCCAGCCCTACTTCAGCCTCGCCGACTTCTGGAACCGCGCCCACGTCTCGCGGCCCGTGGCCGAGCGACTCGTCCTCGCGGGCGGGTTCGACTCCCTCTACGGCATGGGCGGCGGCCTCACCGGTCTCGGGCGGCGAGGCCGGGTGACCCGCCGCGACCTGCTGCTGCACGTCGCCGAGCTGGACCGGTGGTCGCGCTCCGTCGCGAGGTCGAGCCGGCGGGTCAGCCCGCGCCGAGGGACGGACGGGCCGACTGGAAGCGGGCCGGCGGGCGGCGTGCGGGCGGGCAGCGGGCCCGGAGCAGGCGGCATACCCGGCCTGGACGTGCGCGGCCGCGCCGCTGCCCAGTCGCAGGCCGCGCGGCCGGTGGCGGCGGAGCAGCCCACCCAGCTCGCACTCGACCTCGGCGACAGCCCCGAGCTGACGGCCGGCACCGGTCTGCCGGAGATGACCGGGCCGGAGCGGGTGCGCGCCGAGCTCGACATCCTCGGCCTCGACGCCAGCGCCCACGTCATCGAGTTCTACGCGCCGATGCTGCGGGCCCTCGGCGTGACCCGCAGCGCGGACCTGCTGAAGGCCCGCAGCCGCTCCACGGTCTGGGCCGGAGGGGTGAAGGTGGCCACCCAGACCCCGCCGGTCCGCTCGGGGCGCCGGGTGGTCTTCCTGACCTTGGACGACTCGACCGGCCCGGTGGACGCGACGTTCTTCGAGGACGTCCAGGGCCCCTACGCCGAGGTGGTGTTCCACTCGTGGATGCTGCTGGTCCGCGGGGTGGTGCGCCGCACCGGGCCACGGGGCATCTCCCTGCGCGCGACCGGTGCCTGGGAGCTCTCCCGACTCTGGGACGCCTGGGCCGCGGGCGGGCTCGAGGCCGTCCTCGCCACCATCGAGCGCGACGAGGCCGCCGCGCGGGCCAACGCCGAGGCAGCGGAGGTGGCTGCCGCGGCGGAGCGCGAGGCGCAGGGGCGGCGGCAGGGTCGCAGGGTGCTGCTGCATGCCTCGGGGTTCCGCCAGTCGCCGTATGCCGACACCCGTCCCGCCGGCGGGGACGTCCGCGACGCGCACCGGCTCGGTCAGGGGTCGACCGTGCCCGACGGGGGAGCCCCGCCGCGCAAGCTGTGGCACTCCAGCCCCGGAAGCTCGGGGCACTAGGGTGGGAGCCGTTCTGCGCCGGCGGCACCCGCAGGCCGCCCTGACCCACCGACGAAGGAGCCGGCAGTGGCCGACGAGCATCGACGCGGACGGCGCGGCGGCACCCCGACCTCGCTGCGCACCGCGGCCGTGTGGGCCTCCGTGCACGCCCTCGCCGTCGAGCGCCAGCGCGAGCTCGACCGCCCCCTGCGCGTCCTCGACCTCGGTGGCGGCACCGGCGGCCTGGCCGTTCCGCTGGCCGAGCAGGGCTACCACGTCACCGTCGTCGACCCCAGCCCCGATGCGCTCGCGTCGCTGTCCCGTCGCAGCACCGAGTCCGGTGTCGCTGACCGGGTCACCGCGGTCCAGGGCGATGCCGACACCCTCGGCGAGGCGCTCGACCAGGAACCGGTGGACCTCGTGTGCTGCCACGGCACCCTCGAGGTCGTCGACGACCCGCAGGCCACCCTCTCCGCGCTCGCGGCCGTGCTCGCCCCCGGCGGGTACCTCAGCCTGGTCGCCGCCCAGAGGCTCGCCGTGGTGCTGGCCCGGGTCCTCGCCGGCCAGTTCGCCCAGGCCCACGAGGCACTGGTCAGCCCGGACGGCCGCTGGGGCGCCGGCGACCCGTTGCCGCGCCGCTTCGACTCCGACCACCTGCGCGAGATGGTGGCGTCCTCGGGCCTCACCGTGCGCGACTGCCACGGGGTGCGGCTCTTCAGCGACCTCGTGCCGTCGGCGCTCGTCGACTCCGAGCACGACCGTGCAGCCCTGCTGCGCCTCGAGGAGGAGGCCAGCAGGCACCCCGACTTCCCGTTTCTCGGCCAGCTCGGTGCTGCCCTGCACATCCTCGCCCGCCGCGGCTGAGCCCGGAGGCCGCGCCGGCACCCCCACACCGGGGGGCCGGCGATGAGCCGACGCCAGTTCGCCCTGCCGGAGCGCACCTCCGACGGCCCGCCGGACGACACCGGCTGCACGATCCTGCACGTCGACATGGACGCCTTCTACGCGTCGGCGACCCTGCTCAGCCACCCCGAGCTCGTCGGTTCCCCGGTCATCATCGGAGGCGGCAACCGCGGGGTCGTGCTGTCGGCCACCTACGAGGCGCGCCGGTTCGGGGTGGCCTCGGCCATGCCGATGGCCCGGGCGCGCCGGCTCTGCCCGCAGGCCACCGTGCTCCCGCCGGACCACCGCCTCTACAGCCGGATCTCCGACGCCGTGATGGCCACCTTCGCCTCGATCACGCCTGCCGTGGAGCCGCTGTCCCTCGACGAGGCCTTCCTCGACGTCGCGGGCGCCCTGCGGCGGCTCGGCTCCCCGGCGACCATCGGCCAGCTGATCCGCGACACCGTCGCCGACGAGCAGGGGATCACCTGCTCGGTCGGCGTCGCCCCCACCAAGTTCGTCGCCAAGCTCGCCTCCGGGCTCGCCAAGCCCGACGGCATGGTCGTCGTGCCGCGCGCCGAGGTCGTCAGCTTCGTCCAGCAGCTCCCGGTCGGCGCGCTGTGGGGGGTCGGAGACCGCACCGAGGAGACCCTGCTCCGGCTGGGTCTGCGCACGGTCGCCGACATCGCGCACACCCCCGAGGCCACCCTGAGGCGTGCCCTGGGGGAGGCCGCCGGCTCCCACCTGCACGACCTCGCCTGGGGTCGCGACCCCCGCGGCGTGGAGCCGGTGCGCCGCGAGCGCAGCATCGGCTCCGACTCGACCTTCGAGCACGACGTCGACGACCCGGCCCACATCCACCGGCAGCTCCTCAAGCTGAGTGACCGCACCGCGGCGAGGGTCCGGGCCGCCGGGCTGATGGGTCGGACGGTCTCGATCAAGGTGCGCTTCTCCGACTTCACGACGATCACCCGGTCCAAGACCCTGCGCGATCCCACCGACATCAGCCGCGACATCTACGACACCGCCCGCGGCCTCTACGACGCCCTGGGCCTGCAGCGCGCCCGCATCCGACTGGTCGGCGTGCGGGTCGAGCAGCTCGTCGACAGCGACGGCGCTCCCCTCCAGGGAACCCTCGACGAACCCGATCACGGGTGGCGCGACGCCGACCGCGCGGTCGACCGGGCGAGCGCCCGATTCGGCGCCGGGAGCGTGCGTCCAGCCAGCCTGATCGATGATCGGCGAACGGGTTTCCGTTCCTCGCGGGGAGACCTATCCTGATCCTGACGCAAGGCTGCTGACCGGCGACGAAGGCGGTTCATCCGCAGGAGACGATTCGGCCCGCTCGAGCGTTTGAGACGATGGCACCGCAGGCAACACCCGGGAGGTCACCGTGCCGCTGTCAGAGCACGAACAGCAGCTGCTCGAGCAGATGGAGCAGGCGCTGTACGCCGAGGACCCCAAGTTCGCGTCGCAGATGCAGGGGGCCGGCGCCCGCGCGGCAGCTCGCCGTCGCGTCATCATCGGCGCCGTGGGAGTCCTCGTCGGCCTCGCCCTCGTGCTCGTCGGCACCATGACCACCATGTGGGTCGGCGCCGTCGGATTCGCCGTCATCGTGGCCGCGGTCGTCTTCGCCGTCACCCCGCCCCGCCGGGGGAAGGCAGCCCTCGGCATGGTCCAGCCGGACGGCCGGGTGCGCCGCCCCGCTGGTGGCCCCAAGCCCAAGGGCAAGGCCGGACGGGCAGGGAGCAGTGAGTCGTTCATGCAGCGCCTCGAGCACCGCTGGGACCGCCGCCGCGACCAGTACTGACCGCGACCGCCTCGCTCCACCGCGACCGCCCCGCTCCACCGCCGAGGGTGGTCAGGTCGTGAGCACCACGCCGACGACCCACGTCGTCGCGATCGCGAGCCCGGCGATGAGCTCGATGCCGATGCTGAGGAAGACCGCCTTCAGGGCGGTCTTCGTCGATGCCCAAGCCGTGGCCGCGTCGCGCGACCGCCCGTGCTCCACGAGGTAGATCCCGAGGACGAAGCCCGCCGGGCCGCCGACCACGGGGACGACGAAGAAACCGACCACGCCCAGGCCGACGGCCAGGACCAGCGTGGAGGTCCGCACCCCCGCCCGGCGCATACGCCGGCCCGGGATGAGGTACTGGAGCGCGACGCCGGCGGCGTAGAAGGCGGCACAGAGCGCCAGCAGCCACCACGCCAAGGGGGTGGAGACCTGCCAGGCCCACAGCAGCACGGCACCGAGGACCAGAAGGAGGCCGGGGAGGACCGGCACGACGATGCCGATGAGCCCGACCACCATGAGCAGGCCGGGGAGCCAGACCTCCGTAGCCATCGAGGTGGGCGCGCCTACCGCTCGTCGTCGGGAGCGAGGGCCGGCGTCTCGTGCAGGCGGTCGGACTCGTCGTGGATCTCGGCGTGCTCGCGCAGCTTGGGCAGGTGCTCGCGGCCGTGGTGGGCACAGAACAGGAGCTCTCCGCCGGCGTAAAGGCGGGCGCGCACGTAGGCCTGGGCGCCGCAGCGGTCGCAGCGGTCGGCCGCGGTCAGGAGGGGTGCCAGTGCAGTGGTCACGTCAGCCTTCTCTCGTCAGTGGGCCCGCGGTGGTGCGTGCGGACCCGTACCTCTCTCGACGTCTTACTCTTTCGTTGACGTCCAACGCCCGGTAGGGGTGAACGGCCCCCGTCGAGTGGGCCACCCTTCCCGGCGCTGGTAGCAACAGTCAAGCACGGTCAAACCTTCCCACCGCGCATTGGCCCACGATGTGGGTCACCTCATGTCGGGCCTGTTCGGGTGAGGCGCCCGGCCCGAACAGGTGATCGGCAGGTGGGTGGTCCGCCGCGACCGGGTGACGACCGTGGTTCGGTGCCGCGCCGCCCCCGGTTTGGCCCGACCACCGCCCGTGTGCCGCGTGCCTGCGCAGCGCTGTCGTGCGGCCGGGATAGCCTGCCGGGGACCGGGCAGCGACCCGGCCCGCAGGAGCACAGCAGAAGGGACCCACGTGGCCACCGCCACCGCAACCGCCACCACCGCCAAGAAGGCCGCGACGACCAAGTCGTCCTCCGACTACAGCGCCCACCACCTGCAGGTCCTCGAGGGTCTCGAGGCTGTCCGCAAGCGGCCCGGCATGTACATCGGCTCGACCGACAGCCGCGGTCTCATGCACTGCCTGTGGGAGATCATCGACAACTCCGTCGACGAGGCCCTCGCCGGCGTCTGCGACCGCATCGAGGTGGTCCTCTTCGGCGACGGCTCGGTCGAGGTCCGTGACAACGGCCGCGGGATCCCCGTCGACATCGAGCCCCGCACCGGCCTGACCGGTGTCGAGGTGGTGTTCACCAAGCTGCACGCCGGTGGCAAGTTCGGTGGCGGCTCCTACACCGCCTCCGGCGGCCTCCACGGTGTCGGTGCCTCGGTGGTCAACGCCCTGTCCTCGCGCCTCGACGTCGAGGTCGACCGCGGCGGCAAGACCTACGCCATGAGCTTCCGCAGGGGCGAGCCCGGCTACTTCCCCGACGTGGCGACCGGGGAGAAGGCGCCCGACCACGAGTTCACCCCCTACGAGCGCTCGAGCGAGCTCGCCGTCGTCGGCAAGGCGAAGCGCGGCGTCACGGGCACCCGCGTGCGCTACTGGGCCGACCACCAGATCTTCCTCAAGGACGCGCGGTTCGACTACGACCAGCTGGTCTCCCGAGCGCGCCAGACGAGCTTCCTCGTCCCTGGCCTGACCCTGGTGATCCGCGACGAGCGGGGCCTGCCAGGCACGCCGGGGGCGGAGGGGCCGCACGAGGAGACCTTCGTCCACGACGGTGGCATCAGCGAGTTCGCGGAGTTCCTGGCGACCGACCCCGCGGTCACCGACGTCTGGCGCCTGCAGGGCACCGGCACCTTCACCGAGACGGTCCCCGTCCTCGACGCCAAGGGCCACATGACGCCCACCGAGGTCGAGCGCGAGTGCGGCGTCGACATCGCCGTCCGGTGGGGCACCGGCTACGACGCGAAGGTCAGCTCGTTCGTCAACATCATCGCCACCCCCAAGGGCGGCACCCACGTGACGGGCTTCGAGCAGGCGCTGCTCAAGGTGTTCCGCAAGCAGCTCGAGGTCAACTCCCGCCGCTTGAAGGTCGGCGGCGACAAGCCGGAGAAGGACGACGTCCTCGCGGGCCTGACCGCCGTGGTGACCGTCCGCCTCGCCGAGCCGCAGTTCGAGGGCCAGACCAAGGAGGTCCTCGGCACCAACGCCGTCCGCGCGATCGTCGCCAAGGTCGTGGAGCAGGAGCTCACCGCGATGCTCACCTCGACCAAGCGTGGGGAGAAGGCCCAGGCCGCCCTGCTCCTCGAGAAGGTCGTCGCGGAGATGAAGTCGCGCATCAGCGCGCGGCTGCACAAGGAGACCCAGCGCCGCAAGAACGCCCTGGAGACCTCCTCCCTGCCGGCGAAGCTCGCCGACTGCCGCAGCAGCGAGGTCGAGAGGTCCGAGCTGTTCATCGTCGAGGGCGACAGCGCCCTCGGCACCGCCAAGCTCGCGCGCTCCAGCGACTACCAGGCCCTCCTGCCCATCCGCGGCAAGATCCTGAACGTCCAGAAGGCCTCCGTGGCCGACATGCTCAAGAACGCCGAGTGCGCGGCCATCATCCAGGTGATCGGGGCGGGCTCGGGTCGCTCGTTCGACCTCGAGGCGGCCCGCTACGGCAAGGTCATCATCATGACCGACGCCGATGTCGACGGCGCCCACATCCGCACCCTGCTGCTCACCCTGTTCTTCCGCTACATGCGCCCGCTGGTCGAGGCAGGGCGGGTCTACGCCGCGGTGCCACCACTGCACCGCATCGAGGTCGTCAACCCCGGCGCCAAGAAGAACGAGCTCATCTACACCTACTCCGAGGTTGAGATGCGCAAGACGATGGCGTCCCTGACCAAGCGCGGCAAGAGCGTCAAGCAGCCGCTGCAGCGCTACAAGGGCCTCGGCGAGATGGACGCCGACCAGCTCGCCGAGACGACCATGGACCCGCGCCACCGCACGCTCCGCCGCGTCACGCTCAAGGACGCCGAGATCGCCGAGCGCATGTTCGACCTGCTGATGGGCAACGACGTCGGCCCGCGCAAGGACTTCATCATCGAGTCCGCCGCCGAGCTCGACCGCGAGCGCATCGACGCCTGACGCCGGGCCCACCCCGGCAGCGGTGCCGTGTGCCGCGTGGCTCACCACGCGGCATACGGCACTGTCGTTGCCGCCATGGGGCAATTGCGCCACTGTTGACCCCAGGCTGGGACAGTGACGTCACCACACAGGAGGTCCGCGATGAGCTCGACGGCGCAGGTTGACACGGGGGAGGAGCAGACCGAGCTGCGGCGGGTCATGGGCCCCAAGCTGCTGCTGCTGTTCATCGTGGGGGACATCCTCGGCACGGGCGTCTACGCCCTGACCGGTGAGGTGGCGGCCGAGGTCGGGGGCGCGGCCTGGGTGCCGTTCCTCGTCGCCTTCGGGATCGCCATGGTGACCGCGTTCTCCTACCTCGAGCTCGTCACGAAGTACCCCCAGGCGGCAGGGGCGGCGCTGTACACGCACAAGGCGTTCGGCGTGCACTTCCTGACCTTCATCGTCGCGTTCACGGTGATGTGCTCGGGGATCACCAGCGCCTCGACCGCCTCCCGGGCGTTCGCGTCCAACCTCGCGAAGGGCTTCGGGCTCGACGCTGAGAACACCACGCTGATCACCGTGCTGGCGCTGTCGTTCATGGCGCTGGTCGCGGCGGTCAACCTGCGTGGCGTCAGCGAGTCCGTCAAGGCGAACATCGTCCTCACCTGCGTCGAGCTCTCCGGTCTGCTGCTCGTCATCTTCGTCGGCTTCTACGCACTGGCCGCCGGCAAGACCGACTTCTCTCAGACGATGGTCTTCGACAGCCCGAGCGACAAGTCCGCCTTTCTCGCCGTGACGGCGGCGACCTCCTTGGCGTTCTTCGCGATGGTCGGCTTCGAGGACTCGGTGAACATGGCCGAGGAGACCCACGACCCGGTGCGCAACTTCCCCAAGATGATGATCAGCGGCATCGGCATCACCGGGATCATCTACATCCTGGTGGCGCTGTTCGCCGTCGCGATCGTGCCCGTGGGGGTGCTGGGGGACAGCGAAACCCCGCTGGTCACGGTCGTCGAGACGGCCGCCCCCGGGGTGCCGATCGACACGCTCCTGCCCTTCATCTCGATGTTCGCCGTCGCGAACTCCGCGTTGATCAACATGCTGATGGCCAGCCGGCTGCTCTACGGCATGGCCCGCCAGGAGGTCCTCCCGCCGTTCCTGGGCCGAGTGCACCGCACCCGCCAGACCCCGTATGCCGCGATCCTCTTCACCACCGCCATCGCCTTCGGCCTCATCTGGGTCGTGACCAACCGCACCGGCGAGGTGATCAGCGCGCTCGGCGGGACCACGGCGCTGCTGCTGCTCGGCGTCTTCAGCATCGTCAACGTCTGCGTCCTGGTGCTGCGCAAGGACGTCAAGGAACGGAGCCACTTCGTGACGCCGACGGCGCTGCCGGTCGTCGGGGCGGTCCTGTGCCTCTACTTCGTGACCCCGTTCACCGGCCGCGACACGATCCAGTACCAGATCGCCGGGTGGCTGCTCGTCGTCGGTGTGGTGCTGTGGGCGATCACGTGGTTCGCCAACCGTGCGATCCGCGGCAAGAAGACCTACATGCGCCACCCCGAGGACATCTCGGAGCGCGAGGGCGGCGTCAACTAGACAATCCATCGCATTTCAGCGCGCGGGAAATCCGTTGGCCCGTCAGGCTATTGCCGCGCACCACAAAGGTCACACAATAGTCACGACACCGTGTTACGTGGTGCGGATCACAACGGCGCGGTGTTGCATTACCCCTGCGACACCGCGCCGCGACAACTGAAGACAGTGTCACTCTCGGGCCGGCAGCAGGCGGGCAGCGCGCCGCCGGCACCGTCAAGGCCCGGCCGCGCACCAGCGCGCGGGGGCATGCCACGGAGGATCGAGAACCTAGGAGTTCCCAGATGATCTCACCCAGGACCACCCGGACCGCCCTCGTCACCGTCGCGGTGGCCGGGCTCACCTCAGCATGTCTGTCGAGCGGCTCGGACTCAGGTGGTGACAGCGGAGGCGCCCAGTCGGCCAAGAAGGAAATCGAGATCATGTTCGGTTTCGGCGGCGACCAGACCCAGGGCTTCAAGGACTCCCTCGACCCCTTCGCGAAGGCCAACGGCCTGACCATCAAGTACACCCAGTCGGACTCCTTCGACACGCTGATCCGCACCCGCGTCGCCGGCAACGACCTGCCCGACATCGCGCTCTTCCCGCAGCCGGGCCTGCTGAAGGACATCCAGAAGAGCGGCAAGATGGCGGCCCTGGACGACCAGCTCGACATGGCGAAGCTGCAGGGCAGCATCGTGCCGGGCTTCCTGGACGCCGCCAAGGTCGACGGCAAGACCTACGGCGTCCCTGTCTCCATGAACATCAAGAGCCTGCTCTTCTACAACAAGAAGACGTTCGAGGCGAAGGGGTACACCCAGCCGAAGACGCTCGACGAGCTGTTGGCCCTGACCCAGAAGATCAAGGCGGACGGAACGGCGCCGTTCTGTGTCGGCTACGAGTCCGGCGGCGCCACCGGGTGGGTCGGCACCGACTGGATCGAGGACCTCGTCCTCAAGGGGCTCGGCCCCGACAAGTACGACCAGTGGGTCAAGAACGAGCTCAAGTTCGACAGCCCCGAGATCAAGTCGGTCTTCGAGACGTTCGAGAAGCTCGTCCTCGCCGAGGGCCAGACCTACGGCGGACGGAAGTCGATCGTCTCGACCGCGTTCCAGACCGCGGCCAACCCGATGTTCGACAACCCGCCGAAGTGCTTCCTGCACCACCAGGGCAACTTCGTCACCCAGAAGGGCTTCCTGCCCGATGCCATCTGGAACGAGCTCGACGCGAACGTCGGCGTCTTTCCGATGCCCAAGGGCCAGTTCGACACCGTCCTCGGCGGTGGCGACCTTGCGGCCATGTTCACCAAGAACGACACCAACGTCCTCAAGGTGATGAAGGAGATGACCGAGAACCCGAAGTTCGGCGAGGTCTGGGCAGGACCCGGCGACCGCGGCTTCCTCTCGCCCCACAAGGACTTCGACACCTCGAAGTACGGTACCGAGGTCACGAGGAGCATCGCCCAGTTCGCCTACACGGCCTCGGGCATCCGCTTCGACGGCTCCGACGCCATGCCGGGTGCCGTGGGCGCAGGGTCCTTCTGGAAGGGCATGGTCGCCTTCACCTCCGGGCAGCAGGACGTCGACGCGACGCTCAAGAGCATCGACGAGAGCTGGCCCACCAGCTGACCCTCCGAGGCCAGGCACAATTTCATGACCGTCGTGGGGTGACCGGCTCGTCCG
>NZ_DATBMI010000093.1:0-25211 GCF_036554925.1 Pedococcus sp. | reverse complement strand
GGTGGGCCTCGACGACCAGGCGGCCACGTACTGGGCGGGACGGGCCACGCTGTGCTCGAGCCCGTCAGACCTCGAGCGCTACGACCAGGTGTATGCCGCGTGGTTCGGCGCCACCCCGGGCGCCACCCGTCGCGCTCCGCAGCGGCCGCGCCGCACGGTGGCCGTCGCGGACCTCGCGGACGGGGGACGCCCCGGCGACGAGCCGTCCCCGGACGAGGACGTGGTCACCGCGATGGCCAGCGCCACGGAGGTGCTGCGCCATCGCGACGTCGCCGAGCTGGGCGCCAGGGAGCGGGCCGAGCTGGCCGCGTTGTTCGCCCGGCTCCGGCCCCGGGCGCCGCGGCGCCGGGCCCACCGGCACGAGCCGTGGCGGCGGGGCAGCGTCGACGCCCGCCGGACCCTGCGGGCGCAGCTGCGCCGCATGGGCGAGCCGGGCAGCGTGCAGTGGCGCCGGCGTGGGCACCGGCCGAGGCGGGTCGTGCTGCTGATCGACGTGTCCGGTTCGATGAGCGCCTACGCCGACGCCCTGCTGCGGCTGGCCCACGTCTACACCGCGGCAGGGCTGGGCGTCGAGGTCTTCACCATCGGCACGCGGCTCACGCAGGTCACGCGCAGCCTGCGCCACCGCGACCCGGACCGCGCCCTCGTCGCCGCCGGCGGCGCCGTTCCGGACTGGTCCGGTGGCACGAGGCTGGCCGACGGGCTGAAGGCCTTCCTCGACCGCTGGGGCCGTCGGGGGATGGCACGGGGGGCGGTCGTGGTCGTGTTCAGCGACGGCTGGGAGCGGGACCACCCGGAGGCCCTCGGCGAGCAGATGCGTCGCCTCCAGGCGCTGGCCCACCGCGTGGTGTGGGTCAACCCGCACCGCGGCAAGGCGGGCTACCAGCCGCTGCAGCAGGGCATCGTGGCCGCCCTGCCGTACGTCGACGACTTCGTCGCCGGGCACTCGATGGCCACGTTCGAGGAGCTGATGGACGTGGTGGCCCGTGCGTGAGGTGCTGAGCGACCTGCTGCGGTGGTGGCAGGCAGGGGAGCGCGTGGGCGTGGGCACCGTCGTCGCGACGTTCCGGTCCGCTCCCCGCCCGGCCGGGGCAGCCATGCTCGTGGGGCCGGGGGGCGAGGCCGTGGGCTCGGTCTCGGGTGGCTGCGTGGAGGGTGCGGTCTACGAGTCGGCCCAAGAGGTCCTGCAGGGGGCCCGGCCGGCGCTGCGCCGCTACGGCGTCAGCGACAACGAGGCGTATGCCGTGGGCCTGACCTGCGGCGGGATCCTCGACATCTTCGTCGAGGAGGTCAGCCGCCAGACGTTCCCGGAGCTGGGCGAGGTGGCCGAGGACATCGAGGCCGGGCGCCCGGTCGCGGTCGCCACCGTCGTGGAGCACCCCGACCCCGAGCACATCGGACGCCGGCTGGTGGTGCGCCCCGAGGGTGCCGCGGTCGAGCGGAAGGGCACGCTCGGCAGCAGCCGGTCCGACGACGCCGTGGCCGACGACGCGCGTGGACTGCTGGCAACGGGCCGCACCGAGACGCTCACCTACGGCCCGGACGGCGAACGGCGCGGTGAGGGCATGCGCGTCTTCGTCTCGTCCTTCGCTCCCGCGCCGCGGATGCTGGTCTTCGGGGCCATCGACTTCGCCGCGGCGGTCGCCCACGTCGGGAAGTTCCTCGGCTACCAGGTCACCGTGTGCGACGCCAGGCCCGTGTTCGCGACGGCCACCCGGTTCCCGTCGGCCGACGAGGTCGTCGTCACGTGGCCGCACCGCTACCTCGCCGAGGAGGTCGAGGCCGGGCGCATCGACGAGCGGACGGTCATCTGCGTCCTGACCCACGACCCGAAGTTCGACGTGCCGCTGCTCGAGGTCGCCCTGCGCCTGCCCGCCGTCGCCTACATCGGCGCCATGGGGTCCCGGCGCACCCACGCGGACCGGCTGGACCGGCTGAGGGCGGCGGGGCTCGGCGAGCAGGAGCTCGCCCGGCTCTCCAGCCCCATCGGCCTCGACCTCGGCGCCCGCACACCGGAGGAGACGGCCGTGAGCATCGCGGCCGAGATCATCGCGCTGCAGTGGGGCGGGCGGGGCGACCGGCTCGCCGCGCTCGACGGCCCCATCCACCACCACGACGGCGCCGGGATTCCGGCGAACCACGACGGCGCCGGGACCCCGGCGAACGAGGACGACGCCGGGACCCCGGCGAACCACGACGGCCCCGGGACCCCGGCGAGCCGCCACGTCGCACCATCCCTCACAAAGGAGTGATCGATGACCCGCATCAGCATCCGCGTGGACGGCGTCAGCTACGTCGACGAGGTGGAACCACGAACCCTGCTCGTCCACTACCTGCGAGAGCAGCTGGGCAAGACGGGCACCGTCGTCGGCTGCGACACCAGCAACTGCGGTGCCTGCACCGTCCACCTCGACGGCCGCAGCGTGAAGTCCTGCAACGTCCTCGCCGTCCAGGCCGACGGGCACGAGGTGACGACGATCGAGGGCCTGGCGCAGGACGGCCGGCTGCACCCGATGCAGCAGGCCTTCCACGAGTGCCACGCGCTCCAGTGCGGCTACTGCACCCCCGGGATGATCATGCAGGCCATCGACGTCCTCAAGGACAACCCGAGCCCGTCCGAGCAGGAGATCCGTGAGGGGCTCGAGGGCAACCTCTGCCGGTGCACCGGCTACCACAACATCGTCAAGGCGGTGCAGCAGGCGGCTGGCGCCGGCGCGACGGGGGGTGCGGACGCATGACCGCCACCGAGACCAGGCCCGCCGGCGAGGTCGGCTCGGCCCGGCGCCGCAAGGAGGACGCCCGGCTGGTGACCGGTCGCACGCGATGGACCGACAACATCCAGCTGCCCGGCATGCTGCACCTGGCGATGGTGCGCAGCCCCTTCGCCCACGCGCGCATCACCAGCGTCGACGCCTCTGCGGCACGGGAGGCGCCGAACGTCGTCGCCGTGCTGACGGGCGCCGACGTCAAGGACATCCAGGGTTCCCTGCCCAACGCGTGGCCCATCGCGGAGGACCAGAAGGCGCCGCCGCACCCCTCGGTCGCCGTGGACCGGGTGGCCTTCGCCGGGGAGGTCGTGGCGGTCGTCGTCGCCCGCAGCGCCGCAGCCGCGCGGGACGCCGCCGAGCTCGTCGACGTCGACTACGACGAGCTGCCGGCGGCCCTGGACCTCAAGCGCGCCGCTGCGGACGAGGTCCTGGCGCACCCCGACCTCGGGACCAACAAGAGCGCGTTCTGGAAGTTCGACTCCCAGGAGGCCGGCACGGGCGGCAGCGTCGACGAGGCCATCGCGACGGCCCGTGCCGACGGCATCGTCATCGAGCGCGAGTACCGCCAGCAGCGCCTCATCCCCGCCTTCATGGAGCCGCGCTCGGTGGTCTGCGACCCCACGGGGGAGCAGCTGACGATCTGGTCCTCCACCCAGGTGCCCCACTTCGTGCGCACCTTCACGGCTGCCGTCCTCGGCATCCCCGAGGGCAAGGTCCGCGTCATCGCGCCGGACGTGGGCGGCGGCTTCGGTGGCAAGCTCCAGTTCACGCCGGAGGAGGTCATCACCGTCCTGGCCGCGCGACACACCGGCCGGCCCTGCAAGTACACGGAGACCCGCAGCGAGTCGCTGCTGTCGGCCCACCACGGGCGCGACCAGTGGCAGAAGCTCACCCTGTCGGCTACCAGGGACGGCACCGTCACGGGCCTGAAGGTCGAGCTGCTCGCCGACATGGGCGCCTACCTCGGCCTGGTCACGTCGGGCATCCCGATCCTGGGGGCGTTCATGTTCAACGCCATCTACAAGTTCCCCGCCTACCAGTTCACCTGCACCAACGTGTTCACGAACAAGACGTGGACCGACGCCTACCGCGGCGCCGGGCGGCCGGAGGCGACCTTCGCCATCGAGCGGCTCATGGACGAGCTCGCCGTCGAGGTGGGCGCGGACCCGATGGAGATCCGCGAGCGGAACTGGATCCGCCACGACGAGTTCCCGTTCACCACGGTCGCCGGGCTCGAGTACGACTCGGGCAACTACGAGGCCGCGACCGCGCGGGCCCAAGAGCTCTTCGACTACGAGGGGCTCCGTCGGGAGCAGCGGGAGCGCCGCGTCCGCAACGACCCCGTGCAGCTCGGGCTCGGCATCTCGACCTTCACGGAGATGTGTGGTCTCGCGCCGTCCCGCGTGCTCGGTGCGCTGAGCTACATGGCCGGCGGCTGGGAGCACGCCAGCATCCGGATGCTGGCGACGGGCAAGGTCGAGGTCGTCACGGGCACCTCCCCGCACGGCCAGGGCCACGAGACGGCGTGGAGCCAGATCGTGGCCGACCGCCTCGGCGTGCCGTTCGAGGACGTCGAGGTCCTCCACGGTGACACCCAGGTCGCGGCGAAGGGGCTGGACACCTACGGGTCCCGCTCCCTCGTCGTGGGCGGCCAGGCGGTCGTCAACGCAGCCGACAAGGTCGTCGAGAAGGCCAGGGCGGTCGCCGCCCACATGCTCGAGGCCTCGGTCGACGACATCGAGTTCGAGAGCGGCACCTTCCGCGTCCGGGGCACCGACAAGGGCAGGTCCATGGCCGAGGTGGTGTGGGAGACGTTCACCTGTCACGACCTGCCCGACGGTGTGGAGCCCTCCTTGGACTCCGAGGCGACCTTCGACCCGGACAACTTCTCGTTCCCCCACGGCACCCACCTGTGTGCCGTGGAGGTCGACACCGAGACCGGGCAGGTGAGGGTTCGCCGCTACGTCTCGGTCGACGACGTCGGGGTCATCGTCAACCCGCTGATCGTCGAGGGGCAGATCCACGGCGGCATCCTCCAGGGGATGGCCCAGGCGCTGTGGGAAGAGGCGGTCTACGACGAGCAGGGGACGCTCGTGACCGGTTCGTTCGTCGACTACACGCTGCCGACCACGGCCGACACGATCAGCTTCACCACGGACAACACGGTGTCGCCGTCGACCACCAACGACCTCGGTGCCAAGGGCGTCGGGGAGGCCGGCTGCATCGCCTCCACACCAGCGGTCGTCAACGCCATCGTGGACGCGCTCCGGCCGATGGGCGTCAACGACATCGTCATGCCGTGCACCCCCGAGCGGGTGTGGCAGGCCATCCAGTCGGCCGGCGGCTCCGCAGGGGGAGGTGTCCCCGGTGGTGCCCAGCCGCACTTCGACCAGGGCGCACCCAACCAGGACGCGCCCGGCGCTGAGCAGAAGGGAGCGGACCAGTGATCCCGGCCGCGTTCGACTACACCGCACCCCCCACCCTGCAGGAGGCGCTCACCGCGCTGGCCGAGGCAGGCGACGACGCCAAGGTCCTGGCCGGTGGCCAGAGCCTGCTGCCCGTCCTCCGGATGCGTCTCAACGCGCCCGACAGGCTCATCGACCTCGGGAGGATCGAGGAGCTGCGCGGCATCACCGAGGAGGGCGACCACGTCGTCATCGGCGCCATGACCACGTATGCCGACGTGCTGGCCAGCGACGTGGTCCGCCAGCACGCCGCGCTGCTCGCGAAGGCCGTCAAGGAGGTCGCCGACCCGCAGATCCGGCATCGCGGCACCGTGGGCGGCGCGCTGGTGCACGCCGACCCGGCGGGCGACGTGGGCGCCCCGGTGCTCGCCCTCGACGCCGAGCTCGTCATCGCCGGGCCGGGCGGTGAGCGGAGCGTCGCCGCCGGCGACTTCTTCCGCGACCTGTTCGACACGGCGGTCGGCGAGGGCGAGGTGCTGGCCCGGATCAGGGTGCCCAAGCACACCGGCTGGGGCGCGCACTACGAGAAGTTCGTCCGCGTCGCGCACCAGTGGTCCATCGTGGCGGTGGGGGTGACGCTGCGGGTCGACGGCGGTGCCATCGCGGAGGCCAGGATCGGTCTCACCAACATGGGGTCCACCCCGCTGCGCGCGACCGCGGTCGAGCAGGCGCTCATCGGCCGGCCGGCGACCGACGAAGCCGTCCGCGAGGCCTGCGCTGCGGCGGCTGAGGGCACCAGCCCGCCGTCGGACCTCAATGGCAGCGCGGACTACCGCAGGCACCTCGCCACCGTGCTGACCCGCAGGGCGGTCCTGGCTGCGGCGGGGGTGTGAGGCATGGAGCTGACCCACAGCTTCACCGTGCCGGCCGGCGTCGAGGACACCTGGCAGACGTTCATGGACCTCCAGCTCGTGGGCGGGTGCTTCCCGGGGGCGACGGTGACCGAGGTGACCGAGGCCGGGTTCTCCGGGACGGTCAAGGTCAAGCTCGGCCCGATCGCCCTGGTGTATGCCGGGTCCGGCTCGTTCGTGGAACGCGACGAGGATGGGCACCGCGCCGTCCTCGAGGCCAAGGGGAAGGACAAGCGGGGCAACGGCACTGCGGGCGCCACGGTGACGATCCGGCTGACGGCCGAGGGCGATGATGCCACCCGCGCGGAGGTGACGACAGACCTGACGGTCACCGGCAAGCCCGCGCAGTTCGGCCGCGGCGTCATGCAGGACGTCTCCGACAAGCTGCTCCAGCAGTTCATCGACTGCATCGAGGGCAGGCTCGGCCCCCCGCCCCAGGCGGCACCCGCCGCGACGGAGGTGGCCGAGCCGGTGGCCGCGCCCGCCCAGCCGACGCCCGCCCAGCCGACGCCCGCCCAGCCGACGCCGGTCCGGCCGGTGGCCGGGCAGGCGCCGGTCCCGGCACGCCCCCTGGCCACCGCCGAGGAGGGCGCCGCCATCGACCTGGGCAGCACCGTGGGGCCGGTGCTGCTCAAGACCTACGGCCCGAGGATCGCCGTCGGCGCGGTGGTGCTGGCCCTGGTCGTGTGGCTGGTCCGGCGGTGCCGCTGCTGAGGGGTGCCCTACCCTGAGCGCACCCGGGCGCGCAGGCGCCCGCGGCATCACGCGGCACACGGACTCGACCTGCGGAGGTGGCAACGGTGGTGGAGCGGACCGTCGTCGTGCTCAACGGCCCCAACCTCAACCTGCTCGGCGAGCGCGAGCCGGAGGTCTACGGCCGCGAGACGCTCGCCGACGTCGAGGCGCTGTGCGCCAAGGCCGCCGCCGAGTCGGGCCTGCGGCTCGACTTCCGGCAGAGCAACCACGAGGGGGTCCTGATCGACGCCGTCCACGAGGTGCGCACCAGCGCTGTCGGCATCGTCGTCAATGCCGGTGCGCTGACGCACACCTCCGTCGCCCTGCGGGACGCACTCGCCACCTGCACCGCCCCCGTGGTCGAGGTGCACATCTCGAACGTCCACGCTCGCGAGGAGTTCCGGCACCACTCCTACCTCTCCGCCGTCTCCGACGCCGTGATCGTCGGCTGCGGCACCCGCGGGTACGCCTTCGCCATCGCCCGGGTGGCCGAGCTGGCGGAGGCAGCTCGCTGATGGGCGGCGAGCGGCGCCTGCCGCCCCTGGACCCGATGGACCTCGCGGGCGTCGACGACCTGCTGTCCGCCGACGAGAAGGCCGTGCGCGCCTCCGTGCGCCAGCTCTGCGACGAGAAGGTCGACCCCTACGTCGCCGACTGGTTCGAGCGGGGCGAGGTCGACGACATCCGCGGCCTGGCACGCGAGCTCGGCTCGCTCGGCCTCCTCGGCATGCACCTCGAGGGCTACGGCTGCGCCGGCATGAGCGCGACGGAGTACGGCCTGGCCTGCCTCGAGCTCGAGGCCTCCGACTCGGGCATCCGCTCGCTCGTCTCGGTGCAGGGGTCGCTGGCGATGTTCGCGATCTGGCGCTGGGGCACCGAGGAGCAGAAGCAGGAGTGGCTGCCGCGCATGGCCACCGGTGAGGCGATCGGCTGCTTCGGCCTCACCGAGCCCGACCACGGCTCCGACCCTGCCTCGATGCGCAGCCGCGCCCGACGGGACGGCGACGACTGGGTCCTCGACGGGCGGAAGATGTGGATCACCAACGGGTCCATCGCCGACGTCGCGGTCGTCTGGGCGAACGCGGGTGAGGAGCACGGCGGCATCCGCGGGTTCGTCGTCCCCGCCGACAGCCCAGGTTTCTCGGCGCCGCTGGTCAAGCACAAGCTGTCGCTGCGGGCGTCGGTGACCAGCGAGCTCGTCCTCGACGGCGTGCGCCTGCCCGCCGATGCGGTGCTGCCCGAGGTGCGCGGTCTCAAGGGGCCGCTGTCGTGCCTCAACGAGGCCCGCTACGGCATCGTCTGGGGTGCCCTCGGGGCTGCGCGCTCGTCCCTCGACGCGGCCCGGCGCTACGCGATGGAGCGCGAGCAGTTCGGCCGCCCGATCGCCGGCTTCCAGCTCACGCAGGCCAAGCTCGCCGACATGGCGGTGGAGTACACCAAGGGCCTGCTGCTCGCGCTGCACCTCGGCCGCCGCAAGGACGCCGGCACCCTGCGCCCGGAGCAGGTCAGCGTCGGCAAGCTCAACAACGTCCGCGAGGCCCTCGAGATCTGCCGCACCGCGCGGACCATCCTGGGCGCCAACGGGATCAGCTTGGAGTACCCCGTGATCCGCCACATGAACAACCTCGAGTCGGTGCTCACCTACGAGGGCACGGTAGAGATGCACACCCTCGTGGTCGGTCAGGCGCTGACGGGCCAGTCGGCCTTCCGCTGACCGGGCGCGGGCTCTCGCCGGCGAAGCCGGGTGAGCAGACCGGCAGCCCATGCCCGGACCGGTGCCCCGACCTGCCCCGCCCGCAGCACGGCCTTCCAGTACGCGACGCCGAACGCCACGCACGCGGCCATGGCGAGCGGCGAGCCGTAGGCCATGAGGTGGGGGTAGATCATGAAGTGCGTCAGGTAGACGTACAGCGAGGCGCTCGCGACCGTCCCCGCGGCCAGGCCGGCCCAGCGCGGCAGCCGGATGCCCGGCACCCAGAGCAGCAGCAGCGCACCCCCGATGATGGTCGCCTCCCGGCCGGGCATGTCGTCCCAGAACCCCGGGATCGTCGCCACGACGAGCGCCGACACCAGAAGCCGCTGCCAGGTGCGTGACGCCTTCTGGGCGGCCCACCCGAGCGCGAAGAGCCAGACCAGCACGTATGCCGTGGCGCCCCGGTACGGCCCCGCGTCCGGCACCACGAGGGCGTACCGGGTGAGCAGGCCGAGGCCCACGAGACCGAGCGCGAACGCGAAGGGCCAGCGCCGCTCGGCGCGGTCGACGGCCGGGACCGCGAGCAGCCCGGCGAGGGCGACGAGGAAGTACAGCAGCACCTCGATGAACCAGAAGTGCCAGCGGTCCGACCACTGCGCGTGGTCGCCGAGCACCTGCTGGAGCATCAGCGGGTTGTGCCAGGAGTAGCCGTCCGAGACGAGCGCGAGCCCGCCGATCCAGACGGCGCTGGGCACGAACACCCGGGCCGCGCTGCGCAGGATGCCGCGCACCCGCGAGGGGCGCTCGCGCGGCGTCAGCTGGAAGCGGGCGAAGTTCCATCCCGCCGCCAGCAGCAACGTGTGGGCCCCGCCGGGCACGTCGGCGAGGTGGGTGTGGTTCGCGAGGATGAGCAGGACGGCCACGGCGCGCAGCACGATCCCGGTCTCGACCTGTCGCCACCCCCGCCAGAGGCGCCAGGAGGGCCGCCCCCGCTGCTGCGGGGGTGCGGCAGGGCTCGCCGGCCTCCGCGCAGAGGCGAGCTCACCGGCCCGTCGCAGGTGCCAGTCCGCCGGGAGCGAGCCGAGCAGCTGCTCGAGCCGCAGCGAGACCTCGACGTAGGACAGCGAGTCACCGCCGAGGTCCACGAAGCTGTCAGCGGCGCTCGCGTGGGGGGCGTCGAGCAGCTCGCGGTACAGCGCCACCACGTCGGCGGCGCCAGCGTCGGCACCCGCGGATGGCGCGGGGGACGAGGCGGGCCGGTCCGCCGCCGCGTCCTGCCCCAGCCTGGCGATGGCTGCGTAGTCCGGCTTGCCGCTCGCCAGCCGGGGTGCCTCGACCTGGGCGAGCACGGTCACGGCACCGCGTGGCAGCGCGTACCTCGCCGCGAGCCCTGCCGCGACGGCCGCCGCGTCGCAGGGCTCGGGCGTGACCACGACGACCCCGTCGCCGGCGTCTGCGCAGAGCGCGCTGAGCCCGCGCTGCTCGAGGTCGCGCTCGACCTGGCCGAGGTCCAGGCGCAGGCCCACGACCTTGGCGAACCGGCTGCGCCGCCCGACGATCTCGAACACGCCCTCGGGGGTGCGGCGGGCGAGGTCGCCGGTGTGCAGCTCCGAGAGCTCCGGGCCGCGGGCGAGGTCGGCCGGGCCGTGGCCGTAGCCCATCATCACGTTGGGCCCGGCGTAGACCAGCTCGCCGACGTCGGGGTCCTCGCCCGTCGGGTCCAGCGAGAACGAACCGCCCGGGATCGCCGTGCCGATCGCGCCGGGGTGCTCGAGCGCCAGGCCGGGCGCCAGGGTCGCCATCCGGGCCGTCGCCTCGGTCTGGCCGTACATCACGTGAAGGTCCCAGCCGCGGTCGCGACCGAGCGCGGCGTACCGGCGGACCTGTTCGGGCGCCATCCGGCCTCCGGCCTGGGTGACAGCCCGCAGCGACGGCAGCGGCATCTCGGCGAAGCCGACCCGGTCGAGCAGGTCGAAGGTGTGCGGAACGCCCGCGAGCGTCGTCGCCCCGCGCCGCGAGAACTCCGCCCAGAAGCAGGGGTCGACCACCGACAGGCTGGTGAGCAGCACCGACGCGCCGCGCTCGAGATGGCTGTTCAGCACCGACAGGCCGTAGCAGTAGTGCAGCGGGAGGGTGGTGACCGCGCGGTCGGAGGGGCGGATGCCCAGCACCTCGCCGATCGCCTCGGCGTTCGCCTGGAGGTTCTGCCCCGAGAGGCGCACCAGCTTCGGCGAGCCGGTCGACCCGGAGGTGCTGAGGAGCAGGGCCAGGTCGGGGTGCAGGTCGTGGGCCGTGGCCGGGCGGCGCTCCGTGAGCGCCCAGCCGTCCGGGCCGGGCGCAGCCACGACGTCCGGGTCGTAGGCCGCGACCATGGCCTCGAGCACGTCCGGCCGGTCGCCCGCCGTGAGCAGCACGGGATGCCCGGCCGTGAGTGCTGCGAGGTAGGTGACGACCGGGTCGACGGCGTTGGCCGCCGCCACGAGGACGAGGCGGCGGACGGGGCCGAGCGCCTGCGCGGCGGAGGTCACCCTGGCCGCCAGCGCGGCATACGTGAGGTCGCCCTCGGGCCCGAGCAGCGCTGGGCGGTCGCCGAACTCGGCCAGCCGGGTCGCGAAGTGCACCGCCGAAGAGGCGGTGCGGGTCGGCGTGGGCATCACGGGGGCGAGTGTAGGCAAGGTAAGCCTTACCAAACAAACGGCCCGTCCAGGGCGGTGCCCGACACCGATTTCTTACTCGGGTGGGAGAGCGTGTAGTCTCACCGTCGCACTTCCGAGCGGTTGGTCCGCACGGTCGTGAGCCCGCCCCCTTAGCTCAGTCGGCAGAGCGTTTCCATGGTAAGGAAAAGGTCGTCGGTTCGATTCCGACAGGGGGCTCTGGGACAGCACTGCGAGGTGCTGGCACCCCGAGGCGGGGTAGCTCAGGTGGTTAGAGCGCACGACTCATAATCGTGAGGTCGCGGGATCGAGCCCCGCCCCCGCTACAGCATCGATTTCGGGAATGAGCCTGAAATCGCGTATTCTGTTGCGTCGCCGCGCCTTTGCGCAGCGGCCGACAGATCTCCACCCGTAGTTTCCCGAGAGCAGGTTGCCCCGTGGCTAGCAAGAGCGCAGACGTCCGCCCGAAGATCACGATGGCGTGCGTGGACTGCAAGGAGCGCAACTACATCACCAAGAAGAACCGTCGGAACAACCCCGACCGGCTCGAGATGGCGAAGTTCTGCCCCCGCTGCGGCAAGCACACCGCGCACCGCGAGACCCGCTGACCTGATCAGCACTGGCAGCCGCCCCGGACCCTCCGTCCCGGGCGGCTTCGTCATGTCGGCAGCCTCTAGGGTGGGCGCATGGCTGTGAACGCTGACTTCCAGGGGCGCACCTACCCGCCCAGTGGGCCGTATGCCGTGGATGCCGCCGCCCTGGCCGCGTTTGCCGCGGCAGTGGGCACCACCGACCCCGTGCACACCGACGCCGACGCGGCCCGGGCGGCGGGCTACCGTGACGTGATCGCGCCCCCCACCTTCGCCGTGACCATCGCGCAGCAGTGCGACCGGCAGCTCGTCGAGGACCCGGAGGCCGGCATCGACTTCTCCCGCGTGGTCCACGGCGAGCAGCGCTTCGTCCACCACCGCCCGATCACCGCCGGTGACGAGGTGCTCGGCACCCTCACCGTCGACAGCGTCCGGGCCGCCGGGGGGCACTCCATGGTGACCACCCGCACCGAGCTCGCCACCTCGGCGGGCGAGGCGCTGTGCACGGCCATCTCGACCATCGTGGTCCGGGGAGGGGAGTGAGGATGGCTGTCCGCACGCTCCAGCAGACCGGCGTCGGAGACACCTTCGGGCCCGTGTCGGTGCCCGTCCGGCGCGAGACCCTCGTCGCCTACGCCAAGGCCTCCGGTGATCAGAACCCCATCCACCAGGACGAGGCGTTCGCGAGGTCCGTCGGCCTTCCCGACGTCATCGCCCACGGCATGTGGACCATGGGCGCGGCCGGTTCCGTCGTCGAGGAGTGGGTGGGCGACGGCGGCCGGGTGGTCGAGTTCGGCACCCGCTTCACCAAGCCCGTCGTGGTCCCCGCCGACGGCGGTTCGGTGGTCGAGGTCAGCGGCGTGGTGAAGGCCGTGGACGAGGAGACCGGCCGGGCCACCGTCGACGTGACCGTCACCTGCGCCGGCGAGAAGGTCCTCGGCCGCTGCCAGGCCGTCGTGCAGCTCGACTGATGCGCGAGGAGGAGGGCGTCCCGCTCGCCGGGCTGACGACGATGCGGGTGGGCGGTCCCGCGGCCCGCCTGGTGACCGCCGAGTCCACCGACGAGCTCGTGGACGCCGTGCGCGAGGTCGACGATGCCGACGAGCCGCTGCTCGTGCTCTCGGGAGGCTCCAACCTCGTGGTCGCCGACGAGGGCTTCCCCGGCACGGTCGTCCGGGTCGCGACGTCCGGCATCACCGTGGAGTCCGCGGACCTGTGCGGCGGCGTGATGGTGCGGGTGGCGGCTGGGGAGGTCTGGGACGACGTGGTCGCCCGGGCCGTCGCCGAGGGCTGGTCGGGCATCGAGGCGCTGTCAGGCATCCCCGGTGGTGCGGGCGCCACACCGGTGCAGAACGTCGGCGCCTACGGCCAGGAGGTCGCCCAGACGATCGCGTCCGTCCGAGTCTGGGACCGCGTCGAGCAGCAGGTCCGCACCTTCAGCAGCCTCGACTGCGCGTTCACCTACCGGCACTCCATCTTCAAGGCGCACCCCCGCTACGTCGTGCTCGACGTCCTCTTCCAGCTGCTCCCCAGCGAGCTGTCCCAGCCCGTCGGCTACGCCGACCTCGCGCGGCAGCTCGGTGTCGAGACCGGCGAGCGGGTGCCCCTGGCCGACGCGCGGGAGGCCGTGCTGCAGCAGCGTCGCAACCGCGGCATGGTGCTCGACGGCGAGGACCACGACACCTGGTCGTGCGGGTCGTTCTTCACGAACCCGATCCTGACGGCGTCGCAGTTCGAGGCGCTGGAGACCCGGGCGGCCGACCGGCTCGGGGTGGACGGCCCCAGGCCGCCACGTTTCGCCGACCCCGACGGCAACGTCAAGACCAGCGCCGCCTGGCTCATCGACAAGGCCGGGTTCGGCAAGGGCTACGGCCTACCCGGCCCGGCCGCCCTGTCGAGCAAGCACACCCTGGCGATCACCAACCGGGGCGGTGCGAAGGCCGCCGACATCGCCGCCCTCGCGCGCCGGATCCGCGAGGGCGTCCGTGAGGCCTTCGGGGTGGCCCTGGTCAACGAGCCCGTCTTCGTCGGCCACAGCCTGTAGGTCAGGCTCTCAGGTCGCTGCGCCGGCGTCGCCCTGCTCCGCCTCAGCGCCCCCACCCGTCGCCTGCGGGGCGTACCTCAGGTGGAGCACACCGGTCGGCAGGGCCTCGCTCGAGAGCAGGCGCAGCGGCACGGTGCCCGTCTGCTCGAAGAGCCGCTGCCCCGTGGCGACGGCGATGGGGTGCACGAGCAGGGCCAGCTCGTCGAGCAGGCCCTGGGCGATGAGCCAGCGCACGGTGGTCGCGCAGCCGGACATGGCGATGTCGCCGTCCACCTGGTCCTTGAGGGCGCGGACCTGCGCGGCAACGCTCGCGTCGTCGGGACCGCTCAGCACCGTGGTGTTCTGCCAGTCCGCTGCGAAGTCCCGGTGCGACAGGACGTACTTGGGCAGGGTGTTGATGAACGAGGCGAACTCGGCGTCCTCCTCCTGCTGCGGCCAGTACTCCGACCACTCCCCGTAGAGGGTGCGGCCCATGAGGAACGCCTTGGCGCTCTCCATGCCCGACTCGACGACCCGGCCCATGGCCTCGTCGAAGTAGGGGAAGTGCCACTGGTCGGGCCGCTCGACGACGCCGTCGAGGGAGATGAAGAAGTTCGAGACGATCCTGCCCATGGCGCGCTCCTGCTCAGCGGTGTGTGGCGTGGTGGTTCCAACGTAGACCCGCCCCGGCAGCCGGAATCGTCGCCGGAATCGTCGCCGGCCCCTTCACCGGCCTCATCACCGGCCTCCGCCGTTCGCATCGCCGGAACCGTCGCCGGCCACGGCCGTTGGGTCCGGCGGTGCCGCCAGCCAGGCGTCGATGTCGTCGCGGGCGGCCTTCTTCAGCGTCTCGGGGGCTCTGCTGGCCGCGACCGAGGACTCCGCGAGGCGGGCCAGCTCCGCGTCGGAGAGGCCGAGGGCTTCACGGGCCAGGTCGTACTGCGCCGCCAGCCGCGACCCGAACAGCAGCGGGTCGTCCGCGCCCAGCGCCACGGGCACGCCGGCGTCCAGGATCGCCCTCAGCGGCACCTCCTCGGCGGCCGGGTAGACCCCGAGGGCGACGTTGCTGCGCGGGCACACCTCGAGGGCCACGCCGCTCTCGGCGACGAGCTCGAGCACCCGGGGGTCCTCGACGCTGCGGACGCCGTGGCCGATGCGGTCCGGCCACAGCGACTCCAGTGTGGTCTCGACCGCCGCCGGGCCCAGCAGCTCGCCGGCGTGCGGCACCAGCGCGAGCCCGGCGTGACGGGCGATCCGGAACGCGTGGGCGAACTCCTCGGTCACGCCCCGCCGCTCGTCGTTGCTCAGGCCGAAGCCGACCACGGTCCCGGCACCCTCGCCGGCGTACTGCGCCGCCAGCCGGGCCAGGGTGCGGGCGTCGAGGGGATGCCGGATGCGGCTGGCCGCCACCACGACGGCCACCTGGGCGTCCTCCTCGCGGGAGGCGGCAGCGGCCTCGTCCAGCACGATCTCGACCGCGGGGGTCAGGCCTCCGACGAACGGCGCGTAGGAGGTGGGGTCGACCTGGATCTCCAGCCAGCGAGACCCCTCGGCGGCGTCGTCCTGCGCCGCCTCGCGCACGATGCGGCGCATGTCGGCCTCGTCGCGCACGCACGCGCGCGCCGCGTCGTAGAGGCGCTGGAACCGGAACCAGCCGCGCTCGTCGCGGGCGCTCAGCCGGGGCGGCCACGCCGCGAGCAGTGACTCGGGCAGGTGCATGCCGTGCTTGTCGGCAAGGTCGCGCAGCGTGTCGATCCGCATCGACCCGGTGAAGTGCAGGTGCAGGTGCGCCTTGGGCAGGGAGACGACAGGGCGCGGCATGCCCGCAGTGTGCCACTTCGGGCCCGTCGTGCCGGGCCGGTTCCCGGGGGTGGGTCGTGGCGGGGCGGCCGGGCGGCCGGGCTACTCCTCGATGACGTGCATGGCGGCCTCCTCGGCGGAGGCGCCGGCGCCGTCCACCCCGGCGTCGAGCCCGATCATCTCCTCGTCCTCGTCCTCGTGGGAGCCCTCGTCGGGGGCGACCAGCCGCCCCGCCCGGCGGTCGCCGACCTCGGCGTCGGCGAGGAAGTCGTCCTCGGCGGCGATGGAGTCCGGGTCGTCGCCGCCGATGCGCTCGCCCCCGTCGTCGAGACCGCCCTCGTTCACCGGGGCGCCGTAGGCCGAGGCGGGGTCGGGCTCCTCCTGCCGGATCCGTTCCTCGAGCGACTCGCCCCGGTGCTGCTCCTCGGCGGTCGTGCCGAACGCCTCCACGCCGCGCGGCCGCTCCGGCGGGCTGTAGCCGCGGTCCAGGGTGTCCTCGACGTCGTCCTGGATCAGGGTGTCCTCGGGCTGCAGCTGGTCCTCCTCGTCCAGGCTGAAGCTGCCCAGGTCGTTGTCGTAGCTCTCGCGGCCGGACTCATCGCTCATGGGCCCAGTCTCTGCCGGGGCGCGCTGCGCCGCAAAGGGACAAACGACCCAGTCCGGGCCACGCGGCACGCCCTGCAGTGGGCCGTCAGGCGCCGCCCTGAACGCGCTCGGCTGCGGCGAGGAGCACGCAGGTCGCGACCGCGTCCATCGCCTCGGTGACCTCGGCCAGGACGGGGAACGTCGGTGCCAGGCGGATGTTCCTGTCGTCGGGGTCGTCGCCCCTCGGGAAGGACGACCCGGCGGGGGTGAGGGCGACGCCGGCGGCCTTGGCGAGCTCGACGACGCGCGAGGCGGTGCCGTCGAGGACGTCGAGGCTGACGAAGTAGCCGCCGCTCGGGCGGGTCCAGGTGGCGACGCCCAGGCCGCCCAGCCGCTCGGTGAGAATGCGCTCGACCTCGGCGAACTTCGGGGCGATGACCCCGCGGTGTCGCACCATGTGCTCGCGGACGCCCTGGGCGGAGCCGAAGAACTGGGCGTGCCGCAGCTGGTTGACCTTGTCCGGGCCGATCGAGGCCTTGCTCAGGTGCTTGAGGTACCACTCGACGTTCTCGGGGGAGGCGGCGAGGAAGGCCACGCCCGCGCCGGCGAAGCTGATCTTCGAGGTCGAGGCGAACATGACCGCCCGGTGCGGGTGGCCTGCCGACGAGCAGAGGCTGAGGATGTCCGCGCTCTTGGCCTCGTCGGCGGTCAGGTGGTGCAGGGCGTACGCGTTGTCCCAGAAGATCTTGAAGTCCGGCGCCGCGGTCTCCATGGCGGCGAGCCGTGCGGCGACCTCCTGCGTCGTGACCGCCCCGGTGGGGTTGGCGTACGTCGGCACCACCCACATCCCCCTGATGCTGGGGTCGGAGGCCGCGAGGGCCGCGACCGCCTCGGCGTCCGGGCCGTGCTCGCCCATCGGCACCGTCACCATGTCGATGCCGTAGGACTCGAGCAGCGCGAAGTGGCGGTCGTAGCCGGGGACCGGGCAGATGAAGGTGACCTTCTCCTCCTGCGCCCACGGCCGCGGGGAGTCCACGCCGCCGTGCAGCAGCAGGTGCACGAGGGTGTCGTGCATCATCGTGAGGCTGCTGTTGCCGCCGGCCACCAGCTGCGACGCGGGCACGCCCAGCAGCTCCCCGAAGATCTCGCGGATCTCGGCGATGCCCTGGAGGCCGCCGTAGTTGCGGGTGTCGGTGCCGCCGGCGTCGGCGTGGCCGCGGGGCAGCGAGAGCAGCTCCTCGGAGAGGTCGAGCTGCGCCGGCGCGGGCTTGCCGCGGGTGAGGTCGAGCCTCAGCGAACGGGTCAGCAGTGCGTCGTAGGCGGCGCGCTGCTCGGCGGCGAAGGCCGCGAGGGCCTCGGGCGCGAGCTCGGTGACGGGAACGGGGCGGCTGGTGGCGGTCTGCTCGGTCACCTCGCCATCGTCGCAGAGACGCAGGTGTGCCGCGTGCGCCCGTCCGCAGCGCGGTCACGGGGAGCCGAGGGCGCGAGTTCGCGTCCGGGGCGGCCCGTCACGTATGCTTCTGCATCGGTTGACTTGGGCCATGCTTCCGGCATGCCCGAGATCGGCCGGCCGGAACCCATCGCCCCCGTGATGAGTTCCGTAGGGCAGTGGCTCAATTGGTAGAGCACCGGTCTCCAAAACCGGCGGTTGGGGGTTCGAGTCCCTCCTGCCCTGCGTTGCAGGACGAGCACAGCAGGCCCATCGGAGAAGAGGCATCGTGACGGACGTGAGCGCGGAGACCCGCGACTCTGGTCGCACCGGTCGCAAGAGCGACCGCGGCGGCAACCCGGTGTCCCGGTTCTTCAAGTCGTTGAGCCTGTTCATCAGCCAGATCCTCGACGAGCTGCGCAAGGTCGTGCGGCCGACCCGGTCCGAGCTGGTCAACTACACGATCGTGGTGATCGTGTTCGTGTCGTTCGTGATGGCCCTGGTCTCCGCGCTGGACTACGCCTTCACCAAGCTCGTCCTGTGGGTTTTCGGCGGCTAGCCCCGGGCGGCCCTGCCGCCGGCCTCGGAACCATCACCCAGGCGAAACATCGAAGGAAGTAGGTCATCAGCGTGTCCGACCAGTGGACCACCGAGAGCGACGAGGTCGCCGACGGCACTGAGCAGTCCGTCGAGGACGTCGCGACCCTTCAGGCCGGCGAGGCCTCCGCCGACGAGGCCGAGACCCCTGCCGCCGAGACCGGCGCTGACACCAGCCCTGCCGCCGAGTTCTCCGACGTCTCCGCCGACGAGACCACCCACGACGAGACCCCCGCCGAGGAGGCTGCCGTCGAGGAGGCCCCCGTCGAGGAGGCTCCCGTCGACCCGGTCAAGGAGTTCAAGGACAAGCTCGCCAGCCAGTTCGGCGACTGGTACGTCGTCCACTCCTACGCGGGCTACGAGAACCGCGTGAAGGCCAACCTCGAGAACCGCACGACCTCCCTGAACATGGAGGACTACATCTTCCAGGCCGAGGTGCCGATGGAAGAGGTCACCGAGATCAAGAACGGCCAGAAGAAGCTCGTGCGCCGGGTGCGCATGCCCGGGTACGTCCTGGTCCGCATGGACCTGACCGACGAGTCGTGGGGCGCCGTCCGCCACACCCCGGGTGTCACCGGGTTCGTCGGCAACGCCCACCAGCCCGTGCCGTTGAGCCTCGACGAGGTCTTCACCATGCTGGCCCCCGCCGACCTCGGCTCCGCGCCGACCACCGCCGGTGCCCCCGCGGGCGCTCCGGGCAAGCCGAAGGAGACGGCTGTCGTCGACTTCGAGGTCGGCGAGTCCGTCACGGTCATGGAGGGCCCCTTCGAGACGCTCCCCGCGACGATCTCGGAGATCAACGCCGACACCCAGAAGCTCAAGGTTCTGGTCTCGATCTTCGGCCGGGAGACCCCGGTCGAGCTCTCGTTCAACCAGGTCGCCAAGATCTGAGCGGACGGCTCCCACCCGGGTGACCACACGGCATACCGGGACATGCAACCGGGTCATCGCCCATGGCGTGGGCCCAGCACAGAAACAGAGGACAGCAATGCCCCCCAAGAAGAAGGTCTCCGGCTTCATCAAGCTGCAGATCCAGGCCGGTGCGGCCACCCCGGCCCCGCCCGTCGGCCCCGCGCTCGGTCAGCACGGCGTCAACATCATGGAGTTCGTCAAGGCGTACAACGCTGCGACGGAGTCCCAGCGCGGCAACGTCATCCCGGTGGAGATCACGGTCTACGAGGACCGCTCCTTCACCTTCGTGACCAAGACCCCGCCGGCTGCTGAGCTGATCAAGAAGGCCGCGGGCGTGCAGAAGGGCTCCGGCGAGCCGCACAAGACCAAGGTCGCCAAGCTGAGCAAGGACCAGCTCCGCGAGATCGCCGAGCAGAAGATGCCCGACCTCAACGCCAACGACGTCGACGCCGCCATGAAGATCATCGCCGGCACCGCCCGCCAGATGGGCATCGACACCGAGGTCTGAGACCCTCTTCACGCAGCAACTTCTGCTTGCAGAGGTTGCTGCCGGAAGGACAGGGTGCAACCTGTCCCCAGGGCAGCAACCTCTGCTGAGCAGGGCCGGGAACCCTCCCGGCACGTGGCAGGACCAGCGCTGGTCCGCATCACCACAACTCCGCAACACACCCACCAGGAGCAGAAATGAAGCGCAGCAAGGCCTACCGGGCCGCTGTCGAGAAGATCGACTCCTCCAAGGTCTACGCGCCGCTGCAGGCAGTGCGTCTGGCCAAGGAGACCGCCACCACCAAGTACGACGCGACCGTCGAGGTTGCCATGCGTCTGGGCGTCGACCCGCGCAAGGCCGACCAGATGGTCCGCGGCACCGTCAACCTGCCCAACGGCACCGGCAAGACCGCTCGGGTCCTGGTCTTCGCCAACGGCGACAAGGCCGAGGCCGCCCGTGAGGCCGGCGCCGACTACGTCGGCTCCGACGACATGATCGAGAAGGTCTCCGGTGGCTGGCTCGACTTCGACGCCGTCGTCGCGACGCCGGACATGATGGGCAAGGTCGGCCGTCTCGGCAAGGTGCTCGGCCCCCGCGGGCTCATGCCGAACCCGAAGACCGGCACCGTCACGATGGACACCGCCAAGGCCGTCTCCGACATCAAGGGCGGCAAGATCGAGTTCCGCGTCGACACGCACGCGAACCTCCACTTCATCATCGGCAAGGCATCCTTCGACGAGAAGGCGCTCGTGGAGAACTACGCGGCGGCGCTCGAGGAGATCCTGCGACTGAAGCCGTCGGCGTCCAAGGGCCGCTACATCGAGAAGGCCACCATGGCCACCACGATGGGCCCGGGCATCCCGCTGGACTACAGCCGCACCCGCAACCTGCTGGTCGAGGACGAGGCCACCGCCTGAGGTTCCCTCCACCCGTTCGGGGTATTCCTGCGCGTCATTCGGCGCGGGAATACCCCGAACGCGTTCTTGGGGGGAGGCCGATTTGGCCCACGCCGCCCCGGCCCGTACTCTTGAGCCTGACCAGAGACCGCTCGGTTGTCGCGCACCCACCAGGGTGCAAGACCGAAGGTCCCGCGGAAGCGGGCAGCCAGCGCAGGCCACGTCTGAACGGACATCCCTCGGCATCTGCCCTGAGGTGAGCCCGCTGCCCCGTGCCCTGCGCCGGGGCCTTCTTCATGTCGGGCCCTCGCCGTGTGGTCGCTCACCACGGAAGGGAGGCCCACATGGCAAAAGCTGACAAGGCTGCAGCCATCGCCGAGCTGACGGACAAGTTCCGCACCTCGGGCGCGGCCGTGCTGACCGAGTACCGCGGGCTTTCGGTGAAGCAGCTCACCGACCTGCGCAACTCGCTGCGCGGCAACGCGACCTTCGCTGTCGTGAAGAACACGCTGACCGAGCTCGCCGCCAAGGAGGCCGGAGTCACGGCCTTCGACGGGCAGCTCCAGGGCCCGTCCGCCATCGCCTTCGTCGATGGCGACCCGGTCGAGGCCGCCAAGGGTCTGCGTGACTTCGCCAAGGCGAACCCTCTCCTCGTGATCAAGGGCGGCGTCCTCGACGGCAAGGCCCTGACCACGGAGGAGATCACGAAGCTTGCGGACCTCGAGTCCCGCGAGGTTCTCCTGGCCAAGCTGGCCGGTGCCATGCAGGCGTCGCTCAGCCAGGCCGTCTACCTCTTCGCTGCGCCGCTGTCGCAGACGGCTCGTGTCGTCGACGCGCTGCGCGCCAAGGTCGAGGCGGAGGGTCCGGCTGCCGCCGCTCCCGCCGCGGAGGCCGCCGAGGAGACCCCGGCTGAGGCTCCCGCCTAGGCACCAGCCACCCCCCAGACGCCAACGTTGAGTGGCGACCGGGGACCCCGCGCTCTGCGCGGGGCGAGCTGACCTCCCGGGGGCGACCCCGCGAGCACGCTCGATCACAACCACACCGCCACTCACGGCATACGAAACACAAGCGAAAGGACGCCCATCATGGCGAAGCTCTCCACCGACGAGCTCCTTGAGGCCTTCAAGGAGATGACCCTCATCGAGCTCTCCGAGTTCGTGAAGCAGTTCGAGGACACCTTCAACGTCACCGCTGCGGCCCCGGTTGCCGTCGCGGCCGCTGGCGCCCCGGCCGGTGGCGGCGAGGCCGCCGCTGCCGAGGAGCAGGACGAGTTCGACGTCATCCTCGAGGCTGCTGGTGACAAGAAGATCCAGGTCATCAAGGAGGTCCGCGCGCTGACCTCCCTCGGCCTGAAGGAGGCCAAGGACCTCGTCGACGGCGCCCCCAAGCCCGTCCTCGAGAAGGTCGACAAGGCTGCGGCCGAGAAGGCCAAGGAGGCCCTCGAGGGCGCTGGCGCCACCGTCACCCTCAAGTGACGTCGGCCCGCGCCTGACGCGGGTTCAGCACCTCACGAGGCGGGGCAGGTCCACGGGACCTGCCCCGCCTTCGTCGTGCCCGCGCAGAGCCGTATGCCGCGCGGCCGGCTCCCAGCCGCCCCGGCGGCATACTGGGGCGGTGGGAGGCTCTGGCGTGCCGGGCGAGCAGCGGCCGCTGTGGGTCTGCCCGAAGTGCGGCGCCCGCCTCGTGAGCCGCAACCTGTGGCACTCCTGCGGCGAGCACACCCTGGAGGCGCTGTTCGCCGGCGCCGATCCCGGGGCGCTGGACCTGGCCCGCGAGTACGTCGCCCTCCTCGAGTCCCTGGGCGACGTGCAGGTCCTGCCACAGAAGACCCGGCTGGTCTGTGTGGCCCGGGTGCGCTTCGCGGGCCTGACCCCCCGTCGCCACGGGTTCCACGCCTCCTTCGCCCTGCACCGGAGGCTGGACAGCCCGCGCGTGGTGCGGATCGTGGACTACGGGCCCGCCTGGCAGGTCCACACCGTGCGCGTCGACGAGCGTTCCGACCTCGACGACGAGCTGCGGGGCTGGCTCCAGGAGTCCCACGACACCGTCGGCCTCCAGCGCGGCGGCGCTCCGGGGCCGACCCGGCGGCACACCGCGCCGTAACCTTCCCCACACCACCTCGTTGACCAGCGCGAACCGGGGCCAGCCACGTGAGAGGCAGGCAGCAACCACGACGAGGTGAGCAGTGGGCGTTGAGATCAGGGTCGAGGGACTGACCAAGCGGTTCGGGTCCCAGACCATCTGGAACGACGTGTCCCTCACCCTCCCCGCGGGCGAGATCTCGGTCATGCTCGGTCCGTCCGGCACGGGCAAGTCGGTCTTCCTCAAGACCCTCGTGGGTCTGCTGAAGCCCGACGCGGGCTCGATCTGGATCGAGGGCAAGGACCTCACCCGGCTGCGCGAGCACGACCTCTACGAGGTGCGCAAGCTCTTCGGGGTGCTCTTCCAGGACGGCGCGCTGTTCGGGTCGATGAGCCTGTACGACAACATCGCCTTCCCGCTGCGCGAGCACACCAGGAAGAGCGAGGGCGAGATCCGGCGGATCGTCTCCGAGAAGATCGACCTCGTCGGCCTCCAGGGCGCCGAGGGCAAGCTGCCCGGCGAGATCTCCGGAGGCATGCGCAAGCGCGCCGGCCTGGCACGGGCGCTGGTGCTCGACCCCGAGATCATCCTGTTCGACGAGCCGGACTCCGGTCTCGACCCGGTGCGCACGGCGTACCTCAACCAGCTGATCGTCGACCTCAACGCCCAGATCGAGGCGACCTTCCTCATCGTCACCCACGACATCAACACCGCCCGCACCGTCCCGGACAACATCGGCCTGCTCTACCACCGGCACCTGGCGATGTTCGGCCCGCGTGAGATGCTCCTCAGCTCCGAGGAGCCCGTCGTACGCCAGTTCCTCAACGCCCAGCGGGTCGGGCCGATCGGGATGTCCGAGGAGAAGGACGCGGACGAGCTGGCGGCGGAGTCGGGCCAGGAGCTGCCCCCGCTGCCGCCGATCGCGCTGCAGCTCGAGCCCAGTGACGGCACGCTGCGCCGCACGGCCCGGCCGGCCGGGCAGTGGTGCCGCGAGAACGGCATCACTCCGCCCCCCGGCTCGTTCCAGAGCGGCAACGCAGGTGTGCCCGGTGTCAACCCGGCGCCCGAGCTGGCGGGGGAGGTGGCCAGGTGAGCAACCCCGCCATCGGGGCGCTGCGGCAGAGCGGCTCGCTCTTCGCCCTCGTCCTCGACGTCTTCCGGGCGCTGCCGAAGCGGCCGTTCCAGGCCAAGGAGTTCATCCAGCAGTGCTGGTTCATCGCGTCGGTCACCATCGTGCCGACGGCGCTGGTCTCGATCCCGTTCGGCGCGGTCATCGCCCTCCAGCTCGGCACCCTGACCCGGCAGCTCGGCGCCCAGTCCTTCACCGGCGCGGCCAGCGTGCTCGCCGTGATCCGCGAGGCCTCCCCGATCGTCACCGCCCTGCTGATCGCGGGGGCCGGTGGCTCGGCGATCTGCGCCGACCTCGGCTCCCGGAAGATCCGCGAGGAGATCGACGCCATGGAGGTGCTGGGCATCAGCCCGATCCAGCGCCTCGTCGTGCCGCGGGTCCTCGCCGCGATGCTCGTCGCGCTGCTCCTCAACGGGCTCGTCTCGGTGGTGGGCGTCGCGGGCGGCTACTTCTTCAACGTCATCATCCAGGGCGGAACCCCCGGCGCCTACATCGCCTCGTTCACCGCGCTGGCCCAGCTCGCGGACCTGTGGACCAGTGAGATCAAGGCCGTCATCTTCGGGTTCATCGCGGCGGTGGTGGCCTCGTACAAGGGCCTGACGGCCGGTGGCGGCCCCAAGGGCGTCGGCGACGCCGTGAACCAGAGCGTGGTCATCACGTTCATGTTCCTGTTCGTCGTCAACTTCGTCGTGAGCGCCATCTACTTCCAAGTCGTCCCGCAGAAGATCTGAGCGGGGGAACCAGACGATGAGCAGAGTCAGCGACCTCGCCGGCCGGCCCGTGGAGGCCCTCGACAGCCTCGGCGAGCAGATGCGCTTCTACGTGCGCTCCCTCGCGTGGAGCCCGCGGACCCTGCGCAGGTACAAGAAGGAGGTCGTCCGGCTGCTGGCCGAGGTCTCCCTCGGCACCGGCGCCCTCTCGGTCATCGGCGGCACGGTCGGCGTGATCGCCTTCCTGGCCTTCTTCACGGGCAGCCAGGTGGGCCTGCAGGGCTACTCCTCTCTCAACCAGCTGGGCACCGGCGCCTTCACCGGTTTCATCTCGGCGTACCTCAACACCCGCGAGATCGCCCCGCTCGTCGCCGGCCTGGCGCTGGCGGCCACCGTCGGGTGCGGCTTCACCGCCCAGCTCGGCGCGATGCGCATCTCCGAGGAGGTCGACGCCCTCGAGGTGATGGGCATCCCGTCGCTGCCCTTCCTCGTCACGACCCGGATGATCGCGGGCTTCATCGCCGTCATCCCGCTGTACGTCCTCGGCCTGCTCTCGTCCTACGGAGCGACCCGCTTCATCGTCACGGAGTACTTCGGCCAGTCCAAGGGCACCTACGACCACTACTTCCACCTGTTCCTCCCACCGGTGGACGTCCTCTACTCCTTCCTCAAGGTCATGGTCTTCGCGGTCGTGATCATCCTCATCCACTGCTACTACGGCTACACCGCGTCCGGCGGCCCGGCTGGGGTGGGCGTGGCAGTCGGCAAGGCGGTGCGCACCTCCATCGTGGCCATCAACATCGTC
>NZ_DATBMI010000072.1:0-2975 GCF_036554925.1 Pedococcus sp. | reverse complement strand
CTGGGTCCGCGAGGACCCCGTGCACAAGCGCGCCGACCGCGACGACTTCGCCCGCGACCGCGCCCGGCTCGTGCACTCCGCCGGCCTGCGGCGCCTGTCCGCCAAGACGCAGGTCGTCCAGCCCGGCGACGACGACTTCGTCCGCAACCGGCTCACGCACTCCCTCGAGGTCGCCCAGATCGGTCGCGAGTTCGGGGCCGCGCTCGGCTGCAGCGCCGACGTGGTCGACACCGCCTGCCTCGCCCACGACATCGGGCACCCGCCGTTCGGGCACAACGGCGAGCAGGCGCTCGATGAGCTGGCCGCGGGCATCGGCGGTTTCGAGGGCAACGCCCAGACCCTCCGGCTGCTGACCCGGCTGGAGCCCAAGCGCGTGCACCCCGATGGCCGACCGGCCGGCCTCAACCTCACGCGCGCCTCACTGGACGCCGCCACGAAGTACCCGTGGGCGCGCGGGCAGGGCGCCGGGCCCGCGGTTGGGAGCCGGAAGTTCGGTGTCTACGAGGACGACCTGGAGGTCTTCGCCTGGTTCCGCGGCGACGTGCCTGCCGGACGGAGATGCCTCGAGGCCGACGTCATGGACTGGTCCGACGATGTCGCCTACTCCGTCCACGACGTCGAGGACGCCGTCGCCTCCGGCCGACTGGACCTCCGGCGGCTGCGTGACACCACCGACGTCGAGCACGTCCTGGCCGTGGCGGGCGGGGTGTATGCCGCGGACCTCGGGGCCGACGACCTCGGGGCCGCGCTGGAGCGCGTGCTGGCCACCGGAGCCGTGCCCACGGCATACGACGGGTCGCGAGGCGACCTCGCCGCGCTCAAGGACATGACCTCCCGGCTCATCGGCCGGTTCGTGCTCGCCGTCGAGGTGGCGACCCGCGAGCGCCACGGCGGGGGCGACCTCACCCGGTATGCCGCCGAGCTCGTCGTGCCCGACGGGACCCGAGCCGAGTGCGCGGTCCTGAAGGCCGTCGCCGCCCACTTCGTCATGCACGCGGAGGAGCGGGTGGAGGTCATGGCCGCCCAGCGGGAGGTGGTCAGGGACCTGGTCGCGGCCTACCGGGAGGGCCCGGCCGAGCGACTCGACCCGGTCCTGCTGACCGACTGGAAGGCCGCCGGGACCGACGCGCAGGCGCTGCGGGTCGTCGTCGACCAGGTCGCCTCACTGACCGACGTGCGGGCCCTGGCCCTCCACCGCCGGTGGTGCTGACGGGTTGCCGCCGGTGACGGCGAGCAGCCCCTTCGTGGCCGCGACGGCCACCGCGAAGGCCACTGCCAGCCACGGGTTGCCCCGCGCGGCGATCGCGACGGCGGCCAGGCCGAACCACGCGACCATGAAGACCGCGAGTCGCCAGCCGGCGAGGCGCCGTGGCGCGCGGGGCGCCGCGAACTGGCCCCAGAGTGCGGCCATGGCCACCAGGGCGAGCACCCCGACGGCGGCACCGTCGAGGCCGCCGTCGCCGTAGCCCCAGCGCAGGACCGCGAAGAGCGCGAGCAGCTCGAGGGCGAAGAGCAGGCTCAGCAGGAAGGCGCGCACGGACTGCACGGTGTCTCCTCGCGGGATGCCGGGGCGGGATGTGGGCATGCTGCCAGACGCCGGCGACGGGCAGCGCCTAGACTCACCGCGGACAAGGAGGACACGTGGCGGGTCGGATCAAGGCCGACGACATCGCGCTGGTGAAAGAGCGCTCGTCGATCGAGGACGTCGTGCGTGAGCACGTCACCCTGCGCCCGGCCGGCCCGGGGTCGATGAAGGGCCTGTGCCCCTTCCACGACGAGAAGACGCCCTCGTTCAACATCCGCCCCGTGGTCGGCGCCTGGCACTGCTTCGGGTGCGGCGAGGGCGGCGACGTCATCTCGTTCCTGCAGAAGGTCGAGCACCTCACCTTCGCCGAGGCCGTCGAGCGGCTGGCCCAGAAGCTCGGGCTCGAGCTGCACTACGAGGACGGCTTCGCCCCCCGCGACGGCGAGTCGCTCGGCCGCCGGTCGCGGCTGCTCGAGGCGCACCGGGTGGCCCAGGAGTTCTACCACCGCACGCTGCTCGAGAGCCCCGAGGCCCGCAAGGGCCGCGACTTCCTGCGCGAGCGCGGGTTCGACAGCGAGGCCGCCAAGCGGTTCGGCGTCGGCTTCGCGCCCCGGGGCGGCGAGGAGCTCTCCCGCCACCTGCGCGCGAAGGGTTTCACCGACGACGAGCTGACCATCGGTGGGCTCTCCGGCCGGGGCTCGCGCGGTCTCTACGACAGGTTCCGCGGCCGCCTGGTCTGGCCGATCCACGACATCACGGGCGACACCGTCGGCTTCGGCGCCCGTCGTCTCTTCGACGACGACCGCATCGCGGCGAAGTACCTCAACACCTCCGAGACGCCGATCTACAAGAAGTCGAGCGTGCTCTACGGGCTCGACGCCGCCAAGAAGGCCATCGCCGCCGAGCGCAAGGCCGTCGTCGTCGAGGGCTACACCGACGTCATGGCGTGCCACCTCGCCGGCGTGGAGGGCGCGGTGGCCACGTGTGGCACGGCGTTCGGCGTCGACCACATCAAGGTGCTGCGACGGATCATGCGTGACGAGGCGGACCTCGCGCCCGCCCGGGTCGTGTTCACCTTCGACGGTGACGCCGCCGGCCAGAAGGCGGCGATGCGGGCCTTCGGGGAGGACCAGCGCTGGGCGTCGCAGTCCTTCGTGGCCGTGGCCGAGCGGGGCATGGACCCCTGCGACCTGCGCCTGGCCAAGGGTGACGACGCCGTGCGTCACCTCGTCGAGGACGCCGTCCCGATGTTCGAGTTCGCGGTCCGCACCACGATCGCCCGCTTCGACCTCTCGACGGCCGAGGGCAGGGTGCAGGGCATGCGCGCCGCGGCGCCGATCGTCGCGAGCATCCGCGACACGTCGATGCGCCCGGAGTACACCCGCACCGTGGCGGGCTGGATCGGCGTCGAGGTCGAGCAGGTCCAGGCGGAGGTGGCGCGGGCCGGCCG
>NZ_DATBMI010000123.1:0-5096 GCF_036554925.1 Pedococcus sp. | reverse complement strand
CCGAGGTCGAGACCGAGCTGGCGGTCACGGCGCTGGAGAGCCTCCGCGCCGCCGTCTACGGTTTCGAGGTCGTGGCCGCGCAGTCCCGGGACGCCCAGCGAGCGCTGGCCACCACCACCCTGGCGACCCTTCGCGCCCGGGCCGCGCTGGTGTCGACGCTCGCCGGGGAGGCGGCCGCCCCGCCCGCCCTCGGCTACCCCCTGCCCTTTGCCGTGACGACCCCCGCCGCTGCCCGCAGGCTGGCGGTGACCGTGCTCGGTGGGCTGCGCGCCAGCCACGCGGCGGCCGTCGACGGCTCCGCGGGGCGGGCCGGCTCGCTGGCCTCCTGCGTCGAGTGGCTCGCCGAGGCCGAGGTCCTTGCCTACCGGTGGCGGATGGCGCCCCAGCCCTTCCCCGGACTGTCGTGACGTCGACCGCCGAGGCTGCAGCACTCGTGCCCGACAGCTGGCGGGAGTGGGTCGGGCGCCTCCCTCCCGAGGGCGGGCCGTCCGGGGCGCAGTGGGCGGCTGGTCTGCCGCGACTGCTCGCGGAGCTGATCGACGGCTGGGGTCTCACGCCGACAGGTCGGGGCATGACCGGCTGGACCGCCGTCGTGGTCCCGGTCGAGCGCGACGGCGAGCGCCTGGTGCTCAAGGTCGGCTGGCCGCACCACGACAGCGCTGGCGAGCCCCTGGCCCTGCGCCACTGGGACGGCAACGGCGCGGTCCGGCTCGTCGCCGCCGACCCCGGGCGCGGGGCCCTGCTCCTGGAGGCCCTCGACCCCGGGCGCGACCTCGACGGAGCAGGGGTCGACACCGACACCGCCTGTGAGCTCATCGGCGGGCTGCTCGCCCGGCTGCACGTGCCGGCGCCGCCCCGGTTGCGGACCCTGACGGACTACGCCGCGGCCGAGAGCGCGCGGCTCCGGCACGCCCGCGACCGCCTGCCCCGGCGGTTCGTCGAGCGCGCCACCTCGCTCGCGGCCGACCTCAGCCGCGAGCCGGACTGCAACGGAACGCTCCTGCACACCGACCTGCACTTCGGCAACGTGCTCGCCGGCAGCCGGGAGCCGTGGCTGGCGATCGACCCCAAGCCCATGGCGGGGCACGCCGGCCTCGAGCTGCAGCCGGTGCTGCGCAACCGGGTGGCCGAGCTCGGCAGCGGGTCGGCCTTCCGCCACCTCGTTCGGCGCCGCTTCGACATCGTCTGCGAGGCGGCCGGAATCGACGTCGACGCCGCCCGCGCCTGGACGGTCTGGTTCTCGGTCGTCGAGGCCAACTGGGCCTCGCTCGACGGCAACACCGACGACGTGACCCTCCACCTCGCCCTGGCCAAGGCCCTCGAGGGCTAGCACGACGCCAGGTGGTCGAGGATCGCCTCGAGGGCGTCGGTGTCGAGGCGGGGGTGCGGAGGCACGCCCAGGAACTCCTCGACGGCGCCGGCCGCGCGGGCCTGCTCGGCGGAGCCCGGCCGCGCCCCGAGCCACTGCCTCATCTGGTACTCCCCGATGTGGCCGAGGTGGGCGATGAGCATCGAGAAGGCTCTCGTGCCGTCGACGCGGCCGGATCCGCCCGCGTCGACGTACGCGTCCCGGAGGGCGCGGTGCCGCGACGCCTCGCCACGCCCGAACTCGAACAGCACGAGCCCCAGCTCCTCGCTCTGGCTGCCCGGGCCACAGCTGTCCCAGTCGAAGACGCAGAGGCCACCGCCACCGAGGCCACGCACGTTGTCGGCCCACAGGTCACGGTGGCACGTGCGGTCGGCCGGCAGCGGGTCGAGCATCGCCTCGAGCGCCCGGAGCTCGTCGACGTATCCGGCGAGGTGCTCGGCGAACGGCGCACCGGCCGCTCGGGTCACCGCCACCAGCTCGCGCCACCGCGCCTCGCCGACCGGGGTGCAGAACCACGCACTCGGCGCCCGGACGCCGGCGAAGGGCACGCGGTGCACCCCGGCGACGAGCCGGCCGACCTCGGCCGGGTCGAGCGCGGTGCTGGGCGGCAGGAGGTCGAGCCACTCGAGCAGCACGACCTGGCGGCCTGCGACCGACTGCACCACCGAGCCGTCCGTCCCGCGGCGCACCCTCGGGGTCACCACGCCCCCGTCGGCCACCGCGTCGGCGAAGGCCGCCGGCTCGAGCAGCTCGGCGGGGCCCACCGGCGCGAACGGCACCTTCACGGCATACCGGCCCTCCGCGGTCTCCAGCCGCCAGATCTCGCCGAGCTCGCCACGGTCGACCGGTCCGGTGAGCGTGGCCGGGCCACGCAGTCCGTACGTGCGCGCGATCGTGGCTGCGGCCCCGGGGGTGGCCCACGCGCCGCCTGCGAGCCCGCTCACCCCGACCACCGGTACTCCACCTCCGGTCGCCCCGGACCGGCATACCGCGAGCGCCGCACGGCGAGCCGGCTGTCGCAGAGGAACTCGGCGTAGCGCCTGGCAGTCACCCGGCTGACGCCCACTGCGTCGCCGAGCTCGGAGGCGGAGACCCCCTCCGCACCCTCGCGCAGGGCCCGGGACACCCGCGAGAGCAGCTCCTCGCTCATGCCCTTCGGCAGCGGCGTCTCGGCGCCGGCCCTCAGGCCGCCGATGACCTGGTCCACCTCCGCCTGGGTGTCCACCTGGTCGGCGCCCTGCACCTGTTCGCGGTAGGCGCGATAGGCCAGCAACCGCTCCCGCAGCGTGGCGAACACGAACGGCTTCAGGACGTACTGCACGACGCCGAGGGAGACGGCCGAGCGCACCACCTCGAGGTCGCGGGCGGAGGTGACGGCGATGACGTCGGCGCGGTGGCCGCCGGCGCGCATCGCGCGGATGACCTCGAGGCCGTGCCGGTCGGGCAGGTTCATGTCGAGCAGGACGACGTCGACGGGCTTGTCCTGCAGGGCGTGCAGTGCCGCCTGGCTGGTGCCCACCGTCGCGGTCACCACGAACCCCGGCACCCGCTCGACGTAGGCGGTGTGGGCCTCGGCCGCGATCGGCTCGTCCTCGACGACGAGCACCCGCAGGACGCCCAGGGCCGGCGCGGCGTCGCCGCTCACGCCCCACCGCCCAGCGGGAGCCGCACCGTGAACCTCGCCCCGGGGGGACCCTGCACCGCGAGCTCGCCACCCAGCCGCTGTACCGACTGGGCGACCAGGGCGAGGCCGATGCCGCGTCGGCCCGGGCCGCTCGCCTGCTTGGTCGAGTAGCCGCGCTCGAACGCGCGGTCCACGGCCCCTGGGTCCAGCCCGGGCCCGGTGTCCTCCACCACCAGGACTGCATACCCGTCCTCGACCCGGGCGTCCACCCGCACCCGGCGCGGCCCGGGGGTCTCGGCGACGGCGTCGAGGGCGTTGTCGATGAGGTTGCCCGCGATCGTGACGACCTCCCGCGGCGGGGCGACCCCCTCGGGCCACTGCGCGCTGTCCCCGACCTCGAAGTCGATGCCCCGCTCGGTGGCCTGGGCCGCCTTGCCCAGCAGGAGCGCCGCCAGCGCCGGCTCCTCGACCGAGGCCACCACCTTGTCCGTCAGCACCTGCGAGGCGGCGAGCTCCTCGGTGGCGAAGGCCAGCGCCCGGTCGGTGTGGCCGAGCTCGATGAGGCTGACGACGGTGTGCAGCCGGTTGGCCGACTCGTGCGCCTGCGAGCGCAGCGCCTCCGTCAGGCCACGGGCGGAGTCGAGCTCCCCGGTGAGGTCCTCGAGGTCGGTCCGGTCGCGCAGGGTCGCCACGATGCCGAGGGACCTGCCCTGCCACTGGGCCGGGGCCGTGTTCAGCACCAGGACCCGCGCGTCCGTGACGTGCAGCTCGTCCTCGCGGGGCTCGGGGTCGGTGAGGGCCGTCACCAGCGGCGGTGCCAGCCCGAGCTCGCCGACCGGTCGGCCCTGCGCGTCGTCCGGCAGGTCGAGCAGGCGGGCGGCCTCGTCGTTGGTCAGCCGCAGCCGGCCGTCGAGGTCGACGAGCAGCAGGCCCTCCGTCACCGCGTGCAGGACGGCGTCGTAGTACTCGTACATCTCGCGGAGCTGCTCCTCGCCGAGGCCGTGGGTCTGGCGGCGGATCCGTCGGGCGACCAGCGCCATGCCGAGTCCGGAGAGCAGCGCCGCCGCCACACCGGCCAGGAGCAGGACCGGCAGCTGGTCCTGGAGCCGCTCGGCCACGGCGGCCCTGCGGATGCCGACGGCGACCAGACCCACCACGGTGCCGCCGTCCACGACCGGCACCACCACCCGGCGGGAGGGGCCGAGGGTGCCGGTGTAGTCCTCGACCACGGTGCCGCCGGCCGCGGCCTCCTCGATGTGGCCGATGAACTGGCGCCCGACCTGTGCCGGGTCGGGGTGGCTGTAGCGGGTGCCGGTGGAGCTCATGACGACGACGAAGTCGGTGCCGGTCTCCACCCGGACGCGCTCGGCGTACGGCTGCAGGACGGGTGAGGGGTCGGGGGTCTGGACGGCGTCGACGACGTCGGGGGTGGCGGCCACGGACTCCGCCACGGCAGTGGCCCGGGCCGTCGCCTCCGCCGTGCCCGACCGCTGCGCCTGCGCGTAGGCGCCGAGCAGGCCGGCCCCGACCACCAGCACCGCCACCAGGACCTGAAGGGCGAACGTCTGCCCCGCGACGCTCCACCGGGAGGGCGCGCTCAGCGCGCGCCGCAGCCCGCTGCCCGGTGCCGCGGACCCGGGGGCCGGGTTCACCGGCACACCCGGGCTGCCTGCCGCCCGCAGCGGGCGGCAGGGAACTCAATGAACACAACGGTGACCCTAGTCACCGTGGCCTCCACCCTCGTGTCAGATCACCTCTCCCAGGCCCGGGGCCTGGGACCCCACCGCTGGAGGACACCGTGAGCAGCACAGCCGACAACGCCGTCGACACCAGACCCCGACCGGCGCGGGACCGGACCCACTACCTCTACGTCGCCGTCATCGCCGCCATGGTCGCGGGCGTCGCGGTCGGCGCGATCTGGCCTGAGCTCGGCAAGGAGCTCAAGCCGCTCGGGACCATGTTCGTGAACCTCATCAAGATGATGATCACCCCGGTCATCTTCTGCACGATCGTCCTCGGCATCGGCTCGGTGCGCCGGGCGGCGCAGGTCGGCCGCGTGGGTGGCCTGGCCCTCGCCTACTTCCTCACCATGTCGACCGTCGC
>NZ_DATBMI010000005.1:0-20669 GCF_036554925.1 Pedococcus sp. | reverse complement strand
GGCGGAACCCCGGTCAGGACTGCCCGGTTCATGGCCAACCGCATCCTCGCGCTCGTCGAGCACCCTGCCGCAGACCGCGCCATCGGCCAGGAGGTCATCGACACCTCGACCGCCCACGACCGGCACTGAGGCCCTCCCGGGGCGGCCGGCGGCGAAGGCGCTGGAACCCGCCACGATTGGCCACCCGCTATTCACCCACGGCGTCCTCACGCGGCATACCGTCGGGCACATGCCCACCATCACCCGACCCGCGCGGCTCGCCACGAGCGTCGCCGCAGCCGCCCTCGCGCTCACCGCGGCGGTGCCCGCAGCCTCCGCCGACGACGACCACGCGCGGCACGACCACGACCGAGAGGTGCGCTTCGCGACGTTCAACGCCTCGCTGAACCGCAACGCCGAGGGTGACCTCGTGCGCGACCTCTCCACGCCCGACAACGCCCAGGCCAGGACGATCGCCGAGATCGTGCAGCGGTCCAACCCGGATGTGCTGCTGGTCAACGAGTTCGACTACGTCGAGGGAGGTGCCGCCGCGGAGCTGTTCCGGGAGAACTACCTCGAGGTCCCCCAGAACGGTGCGCGGGCGGTCGACTACCCCTACTACTACGTCGCCCCCGTCAACACGGGCGTCCCGAGCGGGCTCGACCTGGACAACAGCGGCACGGTCGGCGGCGGCAACGACGCCTACGGCTTCGGCCTGTTCCCGGGGCAGTACGGCATGGTCGTGTACTCCAAGTACCCGATCAGGGCCGACCGGGTCCGGACCTTCCAGCACTTCCTGTGGAAGGACATGCCCGGCGCCCGGCTGCCCGACGACCCGGCTACCCCGCAGCCGGCCGACTGGTACTCGCCGGAGGAGCTCGGCCAGTTCCGGCTGTCCAGCAAGTCGCACTGGGACGTGCCGATCTCGGTGCGTGGCAAGGCGGTTCACTTCCTCGTGTCCCACCCGACGCCGCCGGTGTTCGACGGCCCGGAGGACCGCAACGGGACGCGCAACGCCGACGAGATCAGGTTCTGGGCCGACTACATCTCGGGCCCGAGCCGCTCCCGCTACGTGTACGACGACGAGGGCCGCACCGGCGGCCTCCCGCAGGGGGAGCGCTTCGTCATCGCCGGCGACCAGAACTCCGACCCGCTCGACGGCGACTCCCTGCCGGGGTCGATCGACCAGCTCCTCGACCACCCCCGCGTGAACTCGTCGGTCACGCCGAGCAGCCGAGGGGCCGTCGAGGCCGGCGACCTGCAGGGCGGGGTGAACGCCATGCACCGCTCGCCGGCCCGTTTCGACACGGCGGACTTCTCCGAGCCACCCGGCAACATCCGCGCCGACTACGTGCTGCCGAGCCGGCAGCTGCGCATCACCGACGCCCGCGTCTTCTGGCCGACCTCGTCGAGCCCGCTCTACCGGCTGACGGGCACGTACCCCTTCCCGTCGAGCGACCACCGGCTCGTGTGGGTGGACACCCGTCTCTGACGCGGCTGGCAGCTCTCCCGCGCGAGGCCCGGCCGCCGGAAGGTCGGCGACCGGGCCCCGCCGCGGAGAAGCGGGATCAGGAGTAGTCGCGGCACGCCTTGCGGTACGCGGCCTCGCGGGCTGCCTTGCGGTAGGCCGCGCTGGCGCCGATGCCGACCAGGAGCGTGCCCGCGCCCAACCACAGGAGGGTGAGGTCCGAGCCGGTGTGCGGCAGCCGCTCGACCGCTGCCTGCGTGGCGGCGGGGACGGCTGAGGCCGCCTGGGGGGCAGCGACCGGCGCCGCCGGCTGCGAGGGCTTGGCGGGCGCCGGGTTCGTCACCGGCTTCGTCGGCGTGACAGGGCAGGGAGGTCCGGCCGGGACGGCCGGGCTGACCAGCTCCGTCGTCGTGGTGGCGGGCTTCGCCTCGGTGTCGACCACCTCGCGCTCGAGCCCCGTCGCCAGCCAGCCCTGGCCGGGCGACTGCACGGCCCAGCGCTGGTCGACGACCTCGGGCTCGCCGTCACGGGACTCGCCCGTCCGCTCCCAGCCCTGGCCCGCCGGCTCCGTCTCGCGCCACCGGTGGTCCCAGTGGCCCTCCTCGGCGACGGCCGGGCTCACCTCGACCTGCTCGTCCCACGCCGGGGTGAGCTCGCGCTGACCCGTGACCTCCTCGACGGCCGGGTGGTGGATGGTGTCGTAGACGGCCTCGTGCTCGACGTGGTCGTAGACCGCATCGCTCACCAGCGTCTCGCGCGGCGGCGTCGGGGTCCGTGTCCAGCCGTTCGACTGCTCGTTGTCGTTGGCGTTCCAGTTGGGGTCGTCCCTCCAGCGGGTGTCCCCGTTGCGGTGCACGAACTCGTACTCCGTCACGTACACCGCATCCCGGACGAGGACCTCCTCCGTCCAGGCCGCGCGCACGAGCACCTGCTCGTCCCAGGCCTCCCGGGCGGGGGTGATGACGACGGTCTCGTAGGTCGCGGGGTGGTGGACGGTCTCGTGGACCGCGTCCTGGCCGGCGACGTCGACGACCCAGCGGCGCCACCGGTGTTCGGTGGGCGTCTCCCACAGGGCCCACTGGTACTCGTCGTGGGTGACGGCAGGCGCGGCCGGCGTGACGACAGTGCGGTGGACCGCGTCGACGGCAGGAGTGCCACACGGCGCGGAGCCCGCTGCGAAGGCCGACCCCGCCCCCACCACCACTCCCAACGCGGTCACGGCCACGGCGGCGGATGTGCGCTTGATCATCTGCGTTACCCCTGTCCCCTCACGGCGCGGAGGCCCTCGGGCCCCACCTGGGCCGAACCCACGCGAGCTGGTCCTCGGTGATGCTCAGCTGAGCCAGAGTGTGTGGTTGCCGGCAGAGAAGGTCAAGAGAAGGTAAAGAGACGATAAGTGGGAGGTAAAAATCGCCCACAAAGGGTAAAGCGCTCAGGGCGCGTGTCCGGGGATGTGGTGGAGCGAACCTGCTGTCCGCGTTCGTTCCTTTTGCCCCGGGCCGGGCCCGGTCGTGCGGGTTGTCCCCGGCCTCGGCCAGCACCGGCAAGCCTGGCCGAAGGAACGAGGCGGAACCGGCCGTACGGGGGAGACCTCAGCCCGCGGCGGCGGTCATCGCCGTCAGATCCAGCTCGGGAACCACATCCGGTTCGACCACGACGGCTGGGGGATCACCTGTGCGGTGTAGATCGGCCAGAAGTAGGCGAAGATCACGAGGGTGAGCAGCAGGTAGCTGCCGACCAGGACGAGGCCGATGCGCCGCCGGCGCTGCGGCGCCCCCCGGCGGCCCAGGACGAGGCCGAGCACGAACACCACCGCCAGCACCACCCACGGCTCGAACGCGATCGAGTAGAACGAGTAGATGGTGCGGTGCTGGTAGTTGAACCACGGCAGGTAGCCGCCCGCCAGTCCGGCGACCACCGCGCCGGCGCGCCAGTCGCGCCGCACCAGCCAGTAGTAGAGGACCACGACGACGGCGACCACGCCGAGCCACCAGAGCGAGACCGTCCCGATGGACGTGATGGCCTTGGAGCACTGCTCGACCGCGCAGCCGTCCTGCCCCTGCTTCGGCCCCTCGTAGAAGAAGGAGGTCGGCCGGCCCTGGACCAACCACGACCACGGGTTCGTCTTGTACGGGTGGTCGGAGGTCAGGCCGACGTGGAACGTGTAGATCTCCTGGTGGTACCTCCACAGCGACAGCAGCGGGTCGGGCACCCACGACCAGCCCCAGTCGGGGTTCTGCTCGGCCCACTGCCGGTCGTAGCCGGTGCGCGAGCGGAACCAGCCCGTCCACGAGACGAGATAGGTCAGCGCCGTCGCGCCGACCATCGCGAGCGCGGCGAAGAGTCCGTCGCGCGTCAGGGTGGCCCAGAACCAGTGCCGCACCCCCACGGCCCGCCGTGCGCCCATGTCCCACCACACGGTCATGAGGCCGAAGGCAACGAGGAAGAACAGCCCGGACCACTTCGTCCCCGCCGCGAGCCCCAGGCAGATGCCGGCGACCCACCGCCAGGGGCGCAGCCCCAGCCACGGCCCGGGACCGAGCGCGGGGCTTCCGGGCGCGAGGCCGGCAGCCCGCTCCGCCAGCATCGCCCGGCTCCGGTCACGGTCGATGAGCAGCGCACAGAAGGCCGCCAGGGCCCAGAACATGACGATGATGTCGAGCAGGCCGGTGCGGGAGTGCACGAAGTGGTGGCCCTCGAAGGCCAGCAGGAACGCGGCGACGGTGCCGAGCAGGGTCGAGCCGAACATGCGTCGGGCGGCCCGCCCGATCATCAGGATGGACAGCGTCCCGAGCAGCGCCACCGAGAAGCGCCACCCGAACGACGACGCCGCGCCGAACAGCCACTCCCCGAACGCGATCACCCACTTGCCCACCGGTGGATGCACCACCAGGTCGCCCTCGGTCCCGAAGACGTCGGGTGTGCCGTTGGTGAACAGCTCGTCGGGCTTCTTCAGTGAGTCGGGCACCCGCATCTCGACGCCGTACTCCAGCATCGAGACGCCCTGCTTGACGTAGTAGGTCTCGTCGAACACGAGCTGGTCCGGCCGGCCGAGCGACCAGAAGCGGAGCAGGCCTCCGACGAAGGCGATGACGAGCGGGCCGACCCAGCCCCACACGACGTCACTGGGCTGGTTTCCGAGCAGCCGTGATCGCAGCTGCTCGGCGGAGGTCATGCGCGTCATCGTATGCGGCGCCGCCGGCGCACCCGCGGACGCGCACCTGAGAGGATCGTCCGGTGAGCCCCGAACCCGGCGTCCTCGTGCTGGCCGCGACCCCGATCGGCGACCCGCGCGACGCCTCACCCCGGCTGGCGGAGGAGCTGCGGCACGCGGATGTCGTTGCGGCGGAGGACACCCGGCGCCTGCGCCGCCTCTGCTCCGAGCTCGGGGTCACCCCCTCCGGAGCTGTGGTGAGCTACCACGAGCACAACGAGGCCAGTCGGACCCCGGAGCTCGTCGAGCGGCTGGGTGCCGGGGAGCGGGTGCTCGTGGTCACCGACGCCGGTATGCCGTCGGTGTCGGACCCCGGCTACCGCCTGGTCAGCGCGGCCATCGCCGCGGGGGCCCCCGTCACGTGCGTCCCCGGACCGAGCGCGGTGCTCATGGCCCTCGCGGTCTCGGGCCTGCCGGTCGACCGGTTCTGCTTCGAGGGCTTCCTGCCGCGCAAGGCCGGCGAGCGGGCGCGCGGGCTGGCGGCCCTCGCGGGTGAGCGACGGACGATGGTCTTCTTCGAGGCGCCCCACCGGATCGAGGCCACGCTGCGCGCCATGGCTGACGCCTTCGGTGCCGACCGTCCCGCTGCCGTGTGCCGCGAGCTCACCAAGACCTACGAGGAGGTCCGCCGGGGGGGCCTGGCCGACCTGGCCGGCTGGGCCGCCGAGGGCGTCAAGGGCGAGATCACCGTCGTGGTGGGCGGCGCGGCCGCACAGGTGAGCTCGCTCGAGGAGGCCGTGACCGGCATACAGGAGAGGGTGGCCGCAGGCGAGCGGCTCAAGGACGTGTGCGCCGAGGTCGCCGCGGGGACGGGTCTGTCGAAGAAGGCGCTCTACGACGCGGTTCTGGCTGCCCGCTGACGGGCACGCCGCCACCGCCGGACCCGCAGCCACCCGGCGATCAGGAACCAGGCGAGCAGCACCAGCGCGATCAGGGTGAGCAGAGGGGCGAACAGCGCGGCGAGGCTCAGGCCCACGGAGGCGCCGTCCTCGACGGTCGACACCACAGGCGCTCCCATCCCTGCCGTGCTGACGTTGATGGGCGGCCGGGCGGCGACCTTTCCTGTGTGGACCAGCCCGGAGACGACGATGCCGAGCACGACGCCCACCCACGGGTTCTGCTGCATCCACACGGACTTGTCGACCTCCTCCGCCGCGGAGGTCGCGGCGAAGATCAGCCCGCCCATGCCAGGGCGGATGAAGGTCTGCACGGCGTCGTTGACGGTGTCGACCGCGGGGATCTTGTCGAGGACGACCTCCGTGAGCAGCAGGACGGAGCCGATGCCGATGGCCCACCAGCTCTCGATCCAGGCATACGGCTGCGGCAGCGTGATGTAGTCGGTGAACTTCGCGACCAGGGCGACGACGAGGAACGGGATGTAGGCGTTGAGACCCGCCGCGGCCGAGAGGCCCATCCCCGTGAGGACTGCGATCACCGGCCACCTCCGTCGCTGGCGCACACCTGTCGTGACATGTCTACAGGACGTCGCGCGCCGACGGGCGGTTCCGTCGGCCCGCCCGCCGGGGTCAGTCGCCCTTGACGTTCACGGCCTGGCGGAGCGTGTGCCGGACCCGGACGAGGTCTGCCGAGTCCGCCATGACCCGGTCGATGTCCTTGTAGGCAGCCGGGATCTCGTCGAGGAAGGCGTCGCTGTCGCGGTACTCGATGCCGGTCATCGCCTGCCGGAGCTGGTCACGGCTGAACTGCCGGCGGGCGGCGGTCCGGGAGAGCCTGCGCCCGGCGCCGTGCGGTGCCGAGCAGAGCGACATCGCGTTCCCGAGGCCCTCCACGACGTACGAGGCCGTCCCCATCGACCCGGGGATCAGACCGGGCTGGCCCTCCCGGGCCTCGATGGCGCCCTTCCGCGACACCCACACGGAACGGCCGCCGTGCGTCTCGCGCTGCGTGAAGTTGTGGTGGCAGTTGACCCGGGCGGCCTCCCGGACGTCGCGCCCGAGGAAGGAGCCGAGCTGGCCGATGACGCGGTCCATCATCTCCTCCCGGTTCAGCAGTGCGTAGTGCTGCGCCCAGCGGAGGTGGCGGATGTAGGCGTCGAACTCGTCGGTGCCCTCGACGAGGTAGGCGAGGTCGCGATCGGGGAGGGCGACCCGGTCCCGCCTCATGAGGCGGCGGGCGACCTCGATGTGGTGCTGGGCGATGTGGTTGCCCACCCCTCGAGAGCCCGAGTGGAGGAAGGCCCACACCCTGTCCTGCTCGTCGAGGCTCACCTCGATGAAGTGGTTGCCCGAGCCGAGGGTCCCGAGCTGTTCGCGCCACCGGTCGGAGTGCTGCTGCGGGTCGAGCCCGGCGGCGTCTGCCTCCGCCTCGAGCAGAGCCACCCGCGGCTCCGCCGTCGCGGCGACGCGCCGGTTGGCGACCCCCGCGGAGAGCGGGACGGCCCGCTCGATGGCCCTGCGCAGCGGCGTGAGCGACCGGCCCCTCAGGTCGTCCGAGCGGAACTGGGTGAGGACGGCGATCATGCCGCAGCCGATGTCGACCCCGACCGCCGCGGGGATGATCGCGTGGTCGGTGGGGATCACCGAGCCCACGGTTGCGCCCAGGCCGGGGTGGGCGTCGGGCATGAGGGCCACGTGGGGGTGGACGAACGGCAGCTGCGCGGTGCGGCGGGCCTGCTCGAGCGCCTGCGGATCCACGGTGGTGGCCCAGCTCACCAGCCGGGGGCCGATCACCTCCATGGGTCCATCCTCGCGCGCTCCGGGGCAGCCGCACGCGGCCGGAGACCCGTTGGCGCCGCCCCCTAGGATTGCCTCCCATGAAGGTCCTCTCCGCCGTCGCCTGGCCGTACGCCAACGGCCCCCGGCACCTCGGCCACGTCGCCGGCTTCGCCGTGCCCTCCGACGTCTTCAGCCGGTACATGCGGATGGCGGGCCACGACGTGCTCATGGTGAGCGGCACCGACGAGCACGGCACGCCGATCCTGGTGCAGGCCGACAAGGAGGGCACCACCGCCCGCGAGCTCGCGGACAAGAACAACCGGATCATCGTGCACGAGCTCGCCGACCTCGGCTGCTCGTACGACCTGTTCACCCGCACGACCACCGCGAACCACTACGCCGTCGCGCAGGAGCTGTTCACCCAGGTCTGGAAGAACGGCTACATGATCGAGCGCACCACCAAGGGCGCCATCTCACCGTCGACCGGCCGCACCCTGCCCGACCGCTACATCGAGGGCACCTGCCCGATCTGCGGCTACGCCGAGGCCCGCGGCGACCAGTGCGACAACTGCGGCAACCAGCTCGACCCGACGGAGCTGAGGAACCCGCGCTCGAAGATCAACGGCGAGGTGCCGGAGTTCATCGAGACCCAGCACTTCTTCCTCGACCTGCCGGCGCTCGCCGACGCGCTGCGCGAGTGGCTCGAGGGGCGTGAGGCGTCGGGCACCTGGCGGCCCAACGTCATCAAGTTCAGCCTCAACATCCTCGACGACATCAAGCCGCGCGCGATGACCCGCGACATCGACTGGGGCATCCCAGTCCCCCTCGAGGGGTGGCGGGACCAGCCCACCAAGCGCCTGTACGTGTGGTTCGACGCGGTCATCGGCTACCTCTCCGCCTCGGTCGAGTGGGCGCGTCGGCTCGGCGAGCCCGAGCGCTGGCGGGACTGGTGGGTCGAGGGCGCCGGCCCCGAGCCCGCCCTCTCGTACTACTTCATGGGCAAGGACAACATCACCTTCCACTCCCAGATCTGGCCGGCGGAGCTGCTCGCGTATGCCGGTCGCGGGGCTCACGGTGGCGAGCCCGGGGAGTACGGCGTGCTGAACCTGCCCACCGAGGTGGTCTCCTCGGAGTACCTCACGATGGAGAGCCGGCAGTTCTCCTCCTCGCGCGGCCATGTCATCTACGTGCGGGACGTGCTCGACCGCTACCAGCCCGACGCACTGCGCTACTTCCTGTGCGCGGCGGCCCCGGAGTCGCAGGACAGTGACTTCAACTGGCGCGAGTTCGTCACGCGGACCAACACCGAGCTGGTCGCCGGCTGGGGCAACCTGGTCAACCGGACCGCCTCGATGATCGCCAAGAGCTTCGGGGAGATCCCACCCCGGGGCCCGCTCACCCCGGACGACGAGGCGCTGCTGGCCAAGGTCGACGAGGGCTTCGAGGTGGTCGGCGGGCTGATCGGCCGGCACCGGCTGCGGCAGGCGATCGCCGAGGCGATGCGCGTGGTCGGCGACGTCAACAAGTACGTCACCGACCAGGCGCCGTTCAAGCTCAAGGGCGAGGACGAGCGCGAGCGGCTCGGCACCATCCTGCACGTGACCGCCCAGGCCGTCGTCGACCTCAACACCATCCTCAGCCCCTTTCTGCCCCACTCCTCCAACGCCGTGCACGCGACCTTCGGCGGCGAGGGCCGGTTCATGCCCATGCCCAGGGTCGACGAGGTGACCGACCTCGACGACGGCCACGCGTACCCGGTGATCACGGGCGAGTACACCGACACCCCGCGGTGGGCGTCTCGCCCACTGACCGTGGGAGCCGTTGTGACCAAGCCCACACCGGTGTTCCAGAAGCTCGACGAGTCGGTCGTCGAGGAGGAGCTCAAGCGGCTGCAGGGTGACGGCGAAGCCGAGGCCGATGGCGGCGCCTGAGCCGGCCCTGCCGGCGGGCGGCAGGTCGGGCCACGGTCGGGTGCCCACGGCACCCGACCCGCTGCCCATCCCGGTCGTCGACAACCACACCCACCTCGACATCGCCCGTGAGGGCGAAGCGCTGGTCGACGTCGCCGAGGTGGTGGCCGCTGCCACGGCCGTCGGGGTGGACCGGCTGGTCCAGATCGGGTGCGACCTTCCGGGCGCCCGCTTCACCGCCGAGGTCGTCGACAAGCACGACGCCATCCTCGGCGGTGTGGCCCTGCACCCCAACGAGGCGCCGCGGCTCGCCGCGGCGGGTGACCTCGACGCGGCATACCGGGAGATCGAAGAGCTGGCCTCGCACCCGCGGATCCGCGCGGTCGGGGAGACGGGACTCGACTACTTCCGGACGGGCCCAGAAGGCATTGGGGTGCAACAGGATTCGTTCCGCTGGCACATCGACCTCGCGAAGCGGCTCGGCAAGACGCTGCAGATCCACGACCGTGACTCCCACGAGGACGTGCTGCGCATCCTCGAGGAGGAGGGGGCGCCGGAGAACGTCGTCATGCACTGCTTCTCCGGCGACATCGCCATGGCGCGCACGTGCGTCCAGCGGGGCTACCTCCTGTCCTTCTCCGGCACCGTGACGTTCAAGAACGCCGGGAGCCTGCGCAACGCCCTCTCCATCACCCCGCTCGAGCAGGTGCTCGTCGAGACCGACGCCCCCTACCTCGCCCCCGTCCCCTGGCGCGGAGCCACCAACGCGCCCTACCTCGTGCCCCTCACCGTGCGCACCATGGCAGGGGTCCTGGGTGTGGCCGTGCCGACCCTGTGCGAGGCCGTCAGCGCGAACTCGGAGCGGGTCTACGGTCCCTGGTGACCGGGTGTCACGTGAGCGCCGGCCAGCACGCGCCGAGGCGTCGCCCGAGCACTACCCGATGCCGTAATGCCACGTCTGTCATTTTGGCCATCCGTTGGATCTCCCGTTACCAAAATTTGACCTGAGCGGACATCGCAGTCATGGTGGATGACTGTTGGCCGGGTTCGAGATGTCCCCCGGTGGCAAGCGTGAGGGGTGCTGCACCCCGCCGATGAGGGCGGTACAGCACCCCCTTTCCCTGTTTCTGGGGCCCTGCCGCCGGTTCCGATGCCCGGGTGGTTCGAGCACTGGAGCAACATGCTGACACGTCCGGTTAGGCGCATTGCCCAGGCCGCCGTGGTGACGACCCTCGTCGCCGGAGCGGTCGGGGTCTCCCACTACGACAAGTCCGTGAACCTGTCCGTGGACGGCAAGGCCTCCTCGGTGCACGCCTTCGGCAGCACCGTCGGGGACGTCCTCGCGAAGCAGGACATCACCATCGGGGAGCACGACGTGGTCGTGCCGTCCCTGGACAGCCAGGTCGAGGACGGCCAGAAGATCGTCGTCCGCTACGGCCGCAAGCTGACCGTCACCGTCGACGGGAAGACGCGCGAGTACTGGACGACGGCCACCACCGTTGCCGCCGCGCTGCAGGAGCTCGGCATCCGCGCCGACTCCGCCAAGCTCTCGGCCTCGCGTTCGCAGACCCTGGGTCGCGAGGGCCTCAGCCTCACCGTCTCCACGCCCAAGGCGCTGACCGTGCGCGTGGATGGCAAGAACCTCACCGGCACGAGCACGGGCCGGACCGTCAAGGAGGCGCTGGCCGAGCTCAAGGTCACCGTCGACCGCGACGACCGCGTCAAGCCGACCCTCAACGCCGCGCTGAGCGACGGCATGAAGATCGCCATCCAGCGTGTCAGCACCAAGACGGTGACCGCCACCGAGGCGATCGCCTTCGGCACCGTCGAGAAGTCGGACTCCTCGCTCTACGAGGGCGACTCCAAGACCGTCACGGCCGGCAAGCCTGGCTCCAGGACCGTGACCTACCGGATCACCACGGTCGACGGGAAGACCACGGCCAGGAAGGCCGTCAAGACCGTCGTGACCTCCCAGCCGGTGTCCAAGGTGGTTTCCGTCGGCACCAAGGCCAAGCCTGCGGCCCCGGCCCCGGCCACGGGTGGGAACAAGCCGTCCGCCGACGGGCTCAACTGGGCCGCGCTGGCGGAGTGCGAGTCCGGCGGTGACCCGACGACCAACACCGGTAACGGCTTCTACGGCCTGTACCAGTTCGACGAGCAGACCTGGCACTCCGTGGGCGGCTCCGGCCTCCCGCACGAGAACTCCGCCGGCGAGCAGACCTACCGCGCGCAGATCCTCTACAAGCAGCGTGGCGACAGCCCCTGGCCCAGCTGCGGCAGCCGGCTGTACAGCTGACCCGCATCTCGGCACCACGCCCGGCCTGACGCGGCGCGCTCGCGTCAACTTCGGCACAGCGACGGCCCCGGACCACACGGTCCGGGGCTGTCGTCGTCTCCCCTAGAGTGCTCGTCATGGTCGAGTCCGTCAGCAGCGGCTTCCTCGGGGCCGCCCAGATCCGCGAGATCGCGGCGCGGCTCGGCATCCGCCCCACCAAGCAGTGGGGCCAGAACTTCGTCGTGGACGCCAACACCGTCAAGCGGATCGTCCGGCTTGCGGGCGTCGGCCCCGACGACTGCGTGGTCGAGGTCGGGCCGGGGCTCGGCTCGCTCACCCTGGCCCTGCTCCCGGCGGCCGGTCACGTCACCGCCGTCGAGGTGGATCCCGCGCTCGCCGCGGCGCTGCCCGACACCGTCGCCGCGGTGGCGCCCCACCTCGCCGACCGGCTGTCCCTGGTGGCCGCAGACGCGCTGCACGTCAGGGAGCTCCCCGACCCGCAGCCGACTGCGCTCGTGGCCAACCTGCCCTACAACGTCTCGGTCCCGGTCGTGCTGAGCTTCCTCGAGCACTTCCCGACCATCAGCCGTGTCCTCGTGATGGTGCAGCTCGAGGTGGCCGAACGGCTCGCGGCGAGGCCGGGCAGCAAGGTGTACGGCGTGCCCAGCGTCAAGGCCGCCTGGTACGCCGACGTGCGGCTCGCCGGGACGGTCTCGCGCAGCGTGTTCTGGCCGGTGCCCAACGTCGACTCGGGCCTGGTCTCCCTCACCCGCCGCGAGCCCCCGCGCACGGAGGCCACCCGCGAGCAGGTGTTCTCCTGCATCGACGCCGCCTTCGCCCAGCGCCGCAAGACCCTCCGGGCCGCGCTTGCCGGGTGGGCCGGCTCGGCGGCCAGGTCGGAGGAGGTGCTGCGGGCAGCGGGCGTCGACCCGCGCACCCGCGGTGAGCAGCTCGGCGTCGAGGAGTTCGCTGCGATAGCGGCGGCGGCTCTGTCCTAGGGTGTCGCCATGACCTCCGTGACCGCACCGTCCGCCTCGGCCACGGTGCGCGTGCCGGCCAAGGTCAACCTCGAGCTCCTCGTCGGCCCGCTGCGCGAGGACGGCTACCACAACCTCTCGACCGTCTACCACGCCGTGAGCCTCTTCGACGAGGTCACCGTCAGCTACGCCGACGAGTGGGGCCTGACCGTCGCGGGGCCGAAGGCCGACGGCGTGCCCACCGACGGGACCAACCTCGCCGCGCGCGCCGCCCAGCTCCTCGCCCGCGCCGGGGGCGTGGACGAGCCGGTCCACATCAAGATCCGCAAGGACATCCCCGTCTCCGGCGGCATGGCGGGGGGCTCCGCCGACGCCGCCGCCGCGCTGGTCGCGTGCGACCACCTGTGGGGGCTCGGCCTGACCCGCGAGGCCCTCGAGGAGATCGCCGCCGACCTCGGGAGCGACGTGCCCTTTCTGCTCGCCGGCGGCACCGCCATGGGCTCGGGGCGCGGCGAGGTCCTCGCGCCCGTCCTGGCGCGTGGCACCTACCACTGGGTGTTCGCGCTGAGCGACGGCGGTCTCTCGACCCCAGCCGTCTACGCGGAGTGCGACCGGCTGCGGGCCGGTCGCGACGTGCCGGAGCCCAGGCCGAGCGCCGAGATGATGCAGGCGCTGCGCTCCGGTGACGCCCGGCTGGTGGGCGAGGCGCTGGTCAACGACCTCCAGCCCGCCTCGATCTCCCTGCGGCCCGAGCTCGGCGACACCCTCGAGGCCGGCATGGAGTTCGGCGCGCTCGGCGGCATCGTCTCCGGGTCCGGCCCCACCGTCGCCTTCCTCGTCGAGGGCACCGAGGCGGCCCTCGACCTCGCGGTCTCGCTGACGGCCTCGGGCACCGTGCGCGACGTGCGCCGCGCCACCGGCCCGGCACACGGCGCCCACCTCGTCGCCGGGCCTCGGCCGGACTGATGGCCAACCTCATCTCCGTCGAGCGCGCCTCCCTCGCGCTCGGCACCGCCCAGGTGCTCGACGACCTCTCGCTGGGCGTCAACGGCGGCGCCCGCATCGGCGTCGTGGGCCGCAACGGGGGAGGCAAGTCCACCCTGCTCCGGGTGCTCGCGAGCGAGCAGCCGGTGGACGCGGGTCGGGTGACGCGGGCCGGCGACGCGACCCTCGGGATGCTCGCGCAGGTCGACGCCCTCGACCCCGGCGCCACCGTCAGGGAGGCCGTCCTCGGGGACCTCCCGGAGCATGTCTGGGCCGGCGACCCGCGCGTCCGCGACGTGATGGCCGGTCTGCTCGGCGGTGTCGGCGCCGAGGCCGTCGGCGGGCTCGACACCCTGGTCGGCCCGCTCTCCGGCGGCGAACGGCGTCGGCTGGCCCTCGCCCGCCTCCTCGTCGCCGACCCGGACGTGCTGCTGCTCGACGAGCCGACCAACCACCTCGACGTCGAGGGGGTCGCGTGGCTGGCGGAGCACCTCGTGCGGCACCGAGCCCGCCCCGGCAACGCGCTGGTCGCCATCACCCACGACCGCTGGTTCCTCGACGCCGTCGCCACCATGACCTGGGAGGTCATCGACGGGAAGGTCGAGGCCTACGAGGGCGGCTACGCGGCCTACGTGCTCGCGAAGGCCGAGCGGCAGCGGCAGGCGGCGGCCAGCGCGGAGCGCCGCGACAACCTGCTGCGCAAGGAGCTCGCGTGGCTGCGGCGCGGCGCGCCGGCCCGCACCAGCAAGCCGAAGTTCCGGATCGAGGCGGCCAACACGCTGATCGCCGACGAGCCGCCGCCACGCGACGACGTGGAGCTGATGCGCTTCGCCTCGACCCGCCTCGGCAAGGACGTCGTCGACCTGGTCGACGCCAGCGTCGAGCTCGGCGGCCGGGCCCTGCTGGACCACCTGACGTGGCGGCTCGCGCCCGGCGAGCGAGTGGGCATCGTGGGTGTCAACGGCGCGGGGAAGTCCACGCTGCTGAGGGCGGTCGCCGGCGAGGTGCCACTCGCCTCCGGCAAGCGCAAGGTCGGGGTGACCGTGCAGCTCGCCTACCTCTCCCAGGAGGTCCGCGAGCTCGAGCGGTATGCCGCGTGGCGCGTCATCGACGCGATCGAGGACGTGCGCAAGTACGTCCGCCTCGGGAAGAAGGAGGTCAGCGCCTCCCAGCTGGCCCAGCGGCTCGGGTTCACCGGCGGGCGTCAGCAGACCCGGGTCTCTGACCTCTCCGGCGGCGAGCGGCGCAGGCTGCAGCTGACTCGGCTGCTCATGGCCGAGCCGAACGTGCTGCTCCTCGACGAGCCGACCAACGACCTCGACATCGAGACCCTCACGTCCCTCGAGGACGTCCTCGACGGGTGGGCGGGCACCCTGCTCGTCGTCTCGCACGACCGCTACCTGCTCGAGCGAATCTGCGACCGCCAGGTGGCTCTCATGGGCGACGGCCGGGTCCGGGACCTGCCCGGCGGCGTCGAGCAGTACCTCGAGCTGCGGCACGCCCAGGACGAGGCGGCAGCCAGGAGCCAGGCGGCCGGGCGCGCGGATGGGGGGCCGGAGCCCACCGCAGCCGTACCCGTGGGTCCCCCGCCGCCCAGCGCGGCCGACCTGCGCGAGGCTCGTAAGGAGATGGCCCGGATCGAGAAGCAGCTCACCCGGCTGAGCGAGCGGGAGGAGCGGTTGCACGCCGCGATGGTCGACGCGGCGACGGACCACGCACGCGTGCTCGAGCTCAACGGCCAGCTCCGTGACATCGTCGACGAGCGCGAGGAGCTCGAGCTGGCCTGGCTGGCCGCTGCCGAGGTCGCCGGCTGAGGGTCTCCCGCGCTGGTCAGGCCGTCTGCGGGCGCCGGGTCCGGTCGAGCCGGAACGACCGGCCCGTGACCTCGACCGGCTCGATCACGACCAGGCTGAGCTTGTCGGTCGGCACCCACGAGTAGAGCGGCAGCTCCTCGGCGGCATCGGCCTCGTCGCCCTCGAGGCGCCGCGCCGTTCCGCGCACGATCACGCTGCTGGCCCGGTTCTCGTCGTACTCGTCGATCTCGAAGGCGACGTCGTGGTTCATCGTGATGCCCAGGAGCTTGCTGCCCTCGGCGGTGCGGAAGACGAGCTTCTCGCCCATGACGGCGTAGTTGATCGGCACGATATGGACCTCGCCCACGAGGTGGAAGGCGAGGCGGCCGAACTCCTGTGCCCGGAGGAGCTCCCAGCAGTCGAGCTCGTGCAGCTCGGTGACGACGTCGCTGGTGTCCATGGCCCCTCCTTCGGGCTGCGCTGGTGCTGCCCCCACGCTAGGCCCGGCGACGGGTCGGGCGGATGGGCCGAAGGACTCAGTCGCGCGAGTCCGGGCCCGCCGCAAGCCGGTCGAGCATGAGGTCGCACCAGTCGACGAGGGCTGCCGCCACCCGCACCCCGCCCTCCAGGGACATCAGCGACGCGAACGCCGGGCTGGCCGGGTCGGCCGCGCCCGGCTCCGCCGCGACCTCCTCGCGCTGGCGCTCCCAGTCGGCGAGCTGGCCCGCCCTCCGGTCGCGGAGGGCCTTGACCAGGGTGCGCGCCTCCTCGGGCGCCACGGTCCACAGGGACCACACCCGCAGCTGTTCGAGGTCGCGCACCGGGCCGGGGTCGAACTCGCTGGCCACCCACTCCCGCAGCGCCGCAAGGCCGGCCGGCGTCACGGCATACCTCTTGGTGGGTCGCGGGCCCGCGCCCTCGATGAGCTCGTGGTCCACCAGCCCCGCGGCCTCGAGCCGGGCGAGCTCGGGGTAGATCTGCCCGTGGTGCGCGCTCCAGAAGTACCCGACAGGGCGGTCCATCCGGCGCGCGAGGTCGTACCCGGTGCTGGGGCGCCGGGCGAGGAGGCCGAGCAGCGCGTGGCCCAGCGAGGAGACCGTGGACGCGGACCCGTTCATATGTCAATCTTGACATATGAGGAAGTCGTGGGGGTGGAGCGGCGCGCTCCTGGTGCTGGGCGTGCTGGGTGTGCTGGGTGTGCTGGCGGGGTGTGGCGGGAGCGGGGACGTCGTGGTGGCCACCTCGACACGGCGACCCGCGCCGATACCGATCGCGACCCCGACCACGCTCGAGGAGCGGTGCAAGGTGCCGGTGGAGGGAGCGCTCACCCGGTTCCCCGGCCCCCACGGCATGAGCCTGAGCGGCGCCGTGCTCGGCGAGGGCCCGGTCGTGGCGGTGCTCCTCCACCAGACGGCGTCAGCCGGGCTGTGTGGTGGCGCGACGTATGCCGCGTGGCTGGCAGAGCGCGGCGTGCGCGCGGTCCTGGTGGACTTCTGTGGCTGGGGCTCCTCGGTGTGCCCGGGCGGCACCGGCGAGGACTGGGAGACGCAGGTGGGCATCCCCGTGGAATGGGCCCGCGCCCAGGGTGCGCGTCGCGTGACGCTGGTGGGGGCCTCGCTCGGAGGAGTGGTCTCCCTCGCGGTCGGGCAGGCGGCCGGGGCCGACGCGATCGTCAGCCTGTCGGGCCCGAACCGCTACCAGGACCTGGCCGAGGCGGGGACCGCGGCGGCCGCCACGACGGTGCCGCTGATGGTCGCTGCCGCTCCGGGTGACCGCGACGTCGAGCCGCAGGCGCTGCGCGCGGCCGTCGAGGGGTCGCCCGCCAGGAGCAAGGCCTACGTGGAGGCCCCCGATGGTCACGGGTGGTCCATGCTGAGCGACGGCATGGCGGTCGACCCGGTCTTCACACCGCTCGCGTCGACGGTGCTGGGCTGGGTGAAGGGCGACTACTCCGTGCCCTGAGCCTCGAACGGGCTGAGCAGCCGGCGCAGCAGGTCGGCGAGGTCCTCGCGCTCGGCCGCGGGCAGCTCGGCGAGCAGGTGGCGTTCGCGCTCGAGCAGGTCGGCCATGGCGGCGTCGACTGCCCGCTGGCCCTCCGGGGTGAGGCGCACGATGACGCCGCGCCGGTCGCGCGGGTCCGGGCTCCGCTCGACCAGGCCGCGGCGCTCGAGGCGGTCGACCCGGTTGGTCATCGTGCCGCTCGTGACGAGGGTCTGGCGGACCAGCTGCCCGGGGGAGAGCTCATGGGGCTCGCCGGCGCGCCGCAGCGCCGAGAGCACGTCGAACTCCCAGCCCTCGAGGCTGTGCTGCGCGAAGGCCTGGGCACGGTCGAGGTCGAGACGTCGGGCGAGGCGGGAGACGCGCGACAGCACGTGCAGCGGCGCCACGTCGAGGTCGGGGCGCTCGCGCTGCCACGCCGCGACGATCCGGTCGACGTCGTCCGCCGCGGGTGTGGTCATGCTGGAAACTCTACCCTCCATCAAGTATCTTGATATCAAGAGACTTGCGACCGTGAGAGGCCAGACATGAGCAATCGATGGGACCCCACCCAGTACGCCAAGTTCTCCGACCACCGGAACCGGCCGTTCGCCGACCTGATGGTGCGGGTCGGGGCGGAGTCGCCCTCGCTCGTCGTCGACCTCGGCTGCGGCAACGGGCCCCTGACCATGACCTTGGCCGAGCGCTGGCCGACCGCGCGCGTCGTCGGCATCGACTCCTCCCCGCAGATGCTGGAGGCGGCCAGGGCCCAGGACCCCGACGGTCGCGTGGAGTGGGTCGAGGCCGACGTGCGCCACTGGGACGCCGCCTCGCTCGGCAAGGCGCCCGACGTCGTCGTCACCAACGCCACCCTGCAGTGGGTGCCCGGCCACCTCGACCTGCTCGGGCCCTGGGTCCGCGCGCTGGCGCCGGGAGGATGGTTCGCGATGCAGGTGCCGTCGAACTTCGACGCCCCGTCGCACCAGCTCATGCGCGACGTCGCCCGGGAGCACCCGGCGGCCGAGCGGCTCGGCCCCGGGCTGGCGCGGGTCGGCGTCGCCGAGCCGGCTCGGTACATCGAGGTCCTGCACGCCCTCGGCTGCGACGTCGACGCGTGGGAGACGACCTACCTGCACGTCCTCGATCCCGAGGGCCGGCAGGAGAGCCCGGTCCTCGAGTGGGTGCGGGGCACGGGGCTGCGGCCGGTGCTCGACGCCCTCTCCGACGAGGCGGAGCGCAGCGCGTTCCTGGCCGAGTACGACGCGAGGCTGCGCGCGGCATACCCCCGCACCGCCGCCGGCGTGGTCTTCCCGTTCCGGCGGGTGTTCGCCGTGGCGCACCGTCGCGACGAGGTCGCCGCATGAGCGTCGTCGGACTGCACCACGTGCAGGTCTGCTGCCCCGCAGGGTCCGAGGAGGACCTGCGCGCGTTCTATGGAGGAGTCGTCGGTCTCCCGGAGATCGCCAAGCCGCCGGTGCTCGCGGCCCGCGGGGGCGTGTGGTTCCGGGTTGGGGTCCAGGAGCTGCACTGTGGGGTGGAGCAGCCCTTCACCCCTGCGGCAAAGGCCCATCCTGCGCTCGCGGTGACGGACGTCGAGGCCATGGCCGCGGCCGTCGAGCGGGCCGGTGGTCGGGTCACGTGGGACCGGAACATCCCGGGCGTGCGGCGCTTCCACACCCTCGATCCCGTCGGCAACCGCGTGGAGTTCCAGCAGGTCTGAGGGTCCCGGCCCCCTGCCTCCCGGCCCGGGACAAAGCGGGCCGGTGGTCCGGTCGTCGGTGGGACGTTGTGCCCTGTGGGTGGTGGTCCGGCGCCCTCGACACTGCGAGTGCGTCAAGAGATCGCAGTTTCAACCACCGCCGGCGATCCCGGCCGAAGAAGGGCAGGGCAATGCGCAAGACCATGGACAAGCTGATCTCCTGGACGGGGCTCGTCGTGGCCGCCGTCCTCCTCGTCGCCGGCGGGCTGCTCACCTGGGCCAGCGTGTTCATCAAGAACAACGTGACGGAGCAGCTGACGGCACAGCACATCACCATGCCGGTGGCAGCGGCCTTCCCCGAGGGGCACGAGAAGTACCTCGAGCCCTACGAGGGCCAGCCGATGGAGAACGGCCAGCAGGCCAAGGCGTACGCCGACCACTACATCCTCGTCCACATGAACGAGTCGAGCGGCGGCAAGACCTACTCCGAGGTCAGCGGCGAGTACATGAAGCTGGCCAAGGACCCCGGGGCCGACCCCGCAGCCGTGCAGGAGCTCGGCGACCTGCGCCAGTCCCTCTTCATGGGCAGCACCCTTCGGGGCCTGCTCCTCTACGGGTACGCGTTCGACACCATGGGCCGCATCGCCGGGTACGCCGCCATCGCCGCCTTTGCCGGTGCGGGCGCCATGCTCGTCCTCGGCCTGCTGGGCCTGCGGCACGCCTCCCGCGAGCCCGAGGTCCGGTACATCGAGAGGCCGGTCGCGACGACGGGCGTCACCGCCTGACGCCTCACCGCCGACAGCCAGGGGCCCACCGGAGCACGTGCGAAGGCGACCGGTGGGTCTCTGTCGTCAGGCCGGCTTGGTGAGGAGCGCCGGCTTCTTCTCGAGGCCCGCCAGGCCGTTCCACGCGAGGTTGACCAGGTGGGCGGCGACCTCGGCCTTCTTCATCTTGTGCGAGTCGAGCCACCACTGGCCGGTGAGGGCGACCATCCCGACGAGCATCTGGGCGTAGAGAGGAGCGGCCTTCGGGTCGAGCTTCCGGCGCTTGAACTCCGCCGCGAGGATGTGCTCGACCTGCGAGGCGATGTCGGAGATGAGGCTGGCGAAGGACCCGGTGCTCTGGCCGGGAGGGCTGTCGCGCACCAGGATCCGGAAGCCGTCGGTCGACCCCTCGATGTAGTCGAGGAGGGCGAGGGCGGCCCGCTCGAGCGTGATGCGGCTGCCGGCGTCGGCCTCCAACGCTCCGGTGATGGCGCCGAGCAGGACTGCGATCTCGCGGTCGACCACGACGGCATACAGGCCCTCCTTGCCGCCGAAGTGCTCGTAGACCACCGGCTTGGACACGCCGGCCTTGGCGGCGACCTCCTCGACGGTGGTGGCCTCGAACCCCTTGTCGGCGAACAGCTTCCGTCCCACCTCGATGAGCTGCTCGCGACGTTGCTTGCCGGTCATGCGTGCGCGGGCCGTGGTCGAGATCGCGTTCTCGCTGGGTTGGGTCACGGGCGCCATCATGCCAGCGCCCGCACCGTCCTCCGGGTGGCCGCCACGCGGCCGTCGTCCTCGACGTTCCCGGGGCCGTGGTGGCGCGGACCCAGAGGTCGTCGAGCGCGGTTCCATGACCACCATGACGTTTGGCTACCCTTGCCGCAGTCCTGTTCGCAGGACGTTCCCCGGTTGGTCTGCTGGCAGGGCCCGCCTGACTTTGAATCAGGACAA
>NZ_DATBMI010000201.1:0-4732 GCF_036554925.1 Pedococcus sp. | reverse complement strand
CGAGCGGTCGGCACACCGCTGTCCGGGCCTGACGGGCTGGCCGCCGGGGCCGTCGCTAGGGTGACCGGGTGTCCGCCGTCGAAGCCCTCTGCATCCTGCTCGCGGGCGTGGCGGCCGGGACGATCAACACCATCGTCGGCTCGGGGACGCTCATCACCTTCCCCACCCTGCTCTTCTTCGGCTACCCGCCCGTGGTGGCCAACGTCTCCAACACCGTCGGCCTGGTCGCCGGAGGCGTGACCGGGGTCCACGGCTATCGCCGGGAGCTGCGCGGGTCGCTGGGCACTCTGCGCCGACTGGTGCCGATGTCCTTTCTGGGCGCGGTGATCGGCGCGCTGCTGCTCCTCGTGCTGCCCCCCGAGGCGTTCGAGGCCATCGTGCCGGCGCTCATCGCCCTCGGCCTCCTCCTGGTCATCCTCGGCCCACGCCTCCAGGCGGCAGCGGGTGCGCGGCACAGCGACGCGATCGTCGCGTGGCACCAGCCGGTGATGATGGCGGGGGTGCTGGTGGCCGGGGTCTACGGCGGCTACTTCGGCGCTGCCCAGGGTGTGATCCTGATCGGGCTGCTGAGCGCGCTGAGCGCGGAACCGCTGCAGCGCCTCAACGGGTACAAGAACGTCCTCGGGACGGTCGTCAACGCCGTGGCCGCGATCACGTTCATGGCGGTGGCCTGGGACCAGATCGACTGGCCGGCGGCGGGCCTCATCGCCGTCGGCGCCCTGGCCGGCGGTTACCTCGGGTCGACGTTCGGGCGGCGGCTGCCGCCGTCGGCGCTGCGCGCGTTCATCATCGTGATCGGTGTCGTCGCGATCACCAGGATGGTCTGGTTCCCCTGACGGAGCACGGCGCCGTCCCCGCTCGACGGGCCGTGGTTCCCCGACGTCGCCGACGCCCGTTCGACAGGTCCAGGCCCGATCGGCCCCTGGATGTCACCGTGCGTGCGGTGATCGCCTAGCCTTCTCGCCGTGCCGATCCGCATCGATGACCCCGCCGACGAGCGGCTCGCCGACTACGTCGCCCTCACCGACGTGGCACTGCGCCGACGCACGGAGCCCGAGCGCGGCCTGTACATCGCCGAGTCGGAGAAGGTCATCCGCCGGGCCCTGGCCGCGGGCCACCAGCCCCGGTCCCTCCTGATGGCCGAGCGCTGGCTCACCGACCTCGCCGATGTCGTCGCCGACGCCGAGCAGGCAGGCATCCCCGTCTTCGTCGGGGAGCACGGCGTCATAGAGGGGATCACCGGCTTCCACCTGCACCGCGGCGCGCTGGCGTCCATGCAGCGTCCCGCGCTGCCCGCAGTCTCCGACCTGCTCGAGGGCGCCCGGCGCGTCATCGTGCTCGAGGACGTCGTGGACCACACCAACGTCGGGGCGGTCTTCCGCAGCTGTGCGGCGCTGGGTGTCGACGCGGTGCTCGTCACCCCCCGATGTGCAGACCCGTTGTACCGCAGGGCGATCCGCGTCTCGATGGGAACCGTCTTCCAGGTGCCGTGGACGCGGGTCAGCCCCTGGCCGCAGGCCATCGCGGACCTCCAGGCGTCCGGTTTCACCGTCGCGACGCTCGCCCTGGCCGACGACGCGGTGAGCCTCGACGACCTCGCGGCGGACCCGCCAGAGCGCCTTGCCCTGGTCCTCGGCACCGAGGGCGACGGTCTGTCGCACCACACCCTGAGCAACGCCGACCTCACGGTGACCATCCCGATGGCGGGCGGCGTCGACTCGCTGAACGTCGCTGCGGCGGGCGCGGTCGCGGCCTGGGCGCTCCGGCCTCAGGGCGTTCGGTAGAGGGCGACGACCACTCCGCGCGCGAGCGTGTGCGGCACCGCGGCGGAGAGGGCGTCGCGGGGGTCGGCCGAGCCGGGGAGGCGCAGGTCTGCGGTGTCGAGGGCGTGGACCGCGAACACGTAGCGGTGCGGGCCGTGGCCCCGGGGCGGGGCTGCCCCGCCGTAGTCCGGGCGGCCGAAGTCGTTGCTGAGGTGGAAGGCGCCCTCGGGCAGCCCGGCCCCGCCCCGGGCACCCGCGTCCACGGGCAGGTCCGTGACGTCCGGGGAGATGCCGAACACCGCCCAGTGCCAGAACCCCGCCCCCGGCGCGTCCGGGTCGAAGCAGGTGACGGCGTAGCCGCGGGTGCCACCGGGAGCGCCACTCCACGACAGCGGGGGCGAGGTGTTGCCGCCACGCAGGGTGTGGGCGGGTGGCAGGGTCCCGCCGTCCTCGAAGGCGGCGCTGGACACATGGAACGACGGCACCGGGGGGAGGTCGTCGTAGGGGCCGGGCGCCCCGGAGCGGTCCGCTGTCATGCTCGCGACTGTAGACCCGGCCGCGTCAGCCGACCATGCGCTCGACCAGTCCTGCGAGCTCGGCCCGCGGGTCGGCGGTGAGCCCGCCGTGGACGGGTCCGGGCTGGACGACGGTGCTGCGCGGGGCGCTGAGCCAACCGAAGCGCCGGCCCGGGCTCCCGAGGTCGGGCAGCCCCCCACCGGTCTCGCCGCGGCACACCCGGCACACTGCCTCGAGGGCGTCGCGGACCTCGGCCGCCTCGACGCCGGGCGCGAGGGCACGCAGCCTCGCCTCGTCGACGGCGTAGCCCGCCTCGAGGAAGTCGGCCCCCTGGCTGTAGAGCACGACCCCGACGTTGACGAACTCCTCGCGCTCGACCCGCGGCACGCAGCGCAGCACGACGTACTGGTAGCCCTGCAGGCTCATCCGGCACCTCCCGGGACCCAGGCGTCCGAGGACGCCCGGGCCAGCAGGTGCTCCCGGTACGCCGCGCGGACGGCGTCGGGGGAGGCGAGTCCGGGGGCCGGCTCCAGCCACGCGTCGGGCACCTGAGCCGTGACCTCGTCGACCAGCGCCGGGGTGACGAGCGGCGACAGCCGCGCGTGTGCCTCGCGAGGGTCGCCGGCCACGTCGGCCAGCACGTGCCTCGAGGCGTCGAACGGCTGGGCCGCGAAGCGCCCCGGGTCCGGCGCGCGGCTCGGCCACTGGTGGTGGAAGTAGAGCGCCGCCCCGTGGTCGATGCACCACGGCTCCCCGTGCCACACCAGCAGGTTGGGGTTGCTCCACGTCCGGTCGACGTTCGCCGTCAGCGCGTCGAGCCAGAGGATCGCCGCGGACTCCTCGGCCGAGGGCGGCCGCGACCCGTCGTACCCGAACGACCCGGGCAGGAAGTCGATGCCCAGGTTGAGGCCCAGACTGGCGTTGAGCAGGTCCTGGACCTCCTCGTCGGCCTCGTACCGCGCGATGGGCGGCTGCAGGTCGACCACGGCCAGCCGCGGCACGCGCAGGTCGAGGCGGCGGGCGAGCTCGCCGACGAGCACCTCGGCCACCAGGACCTTGACGCCCTGCCCGGCGCCCCGGAACTTCAGCACGTAGGTGCCGCAGTCGTCCGCCTCGACGATCCCCGGCAGCGAGCCGCCCTCCTTGAGTGGCGTGACGTAGCGGGTGGCCGTGATCTGCTCGAGCACGCGGTCAGCCTAGGGGCCCGGTGGGGCGGTCAGCGCGGGGGAGCAGCGCCGCGGCGATGTCGGAGAGGTGGTCGAGGTCCGCGAGGTCCAGCACCTGGAGGTAGATGCGCGTGACGCCGACGTCCGCGAACTCCTCGAGCCGTGCCCGCACCTCGTCGGCGTTCCCGGCGAGGCCGTTGGCGCGGAGCTCGTCGAGGTCACGCCCGATGTTTCCTGCTCGGCGGGCCAGGGTCGCCTCGTCGTCGCCGACACAGACCACCTGGGCGGCGGAGTAGACCAGCTCCGACGGCGCGCGGCCGATCTCCGCGCACGCCGACCCGACCCGGTCGAACGCCGCCGCGACCTGCTCCGGCGGCTGGAACGCGACGTTGTACTCCGCGGCGTAGGCCGCGGCCAGGGCAGGGGTCCGGCGGGGACCGGTGCCGCCGACGATCACCGGGAGCCGCTCCTGCGCGGGGCGGGTCAGGACGGGACAGTCCCGCAGCTCGTAGTGCGCCCCGCGGTGGCTGAACCGCTCCCCGGGGGGTGTCGCCCAGAGGCCGGTGATGACCGCCAGCTGCTCCTCGAGGCGGTCGAAGCGGCCCCGCACGCTGGGGAAGGGGATGCCGAAGGCGGCGTGCTCCTCCTCGAACCAGCCGGCGCCGAGGCCGAGCTCCACGCGCCCGCCGCTCATCTGGTCCACTCCGGCGACCTGGACCGCGAGGGGCCCCGGCAGACGGAAGGTCGCCGATGACACCAGGGTCCCGAGGCGGATCGTGCTCGTGTCGCGCGCCAGCCCCGCCAAGGTGGTCCAGGCATCCGTGGGGCCAGGGGCGCCGTCGCCGCCCATGTGCAGGTAGTGGTCGGAGCGGAAGAACCCGGAGAAGCCCAGGTCCTCGGCCGCCTTGGCGACCCGCAGCAGGTCGTCGTAGGAAGCGCCCTGCTGGGGCTCGGTGAAGATGCGCACGTCCATGCCCCCACCGTAGGCACCCGGGGGTGTGCGCCCCGGCGCCGGCTCGCGCCGCGCCCCCGAGCGCTCCCGCGCGGACCGGTGACCAATCCGCTTGGATGGCCGCAGCGAAGCCCTCGCGCCCCTGATCCGTCGTGTCCCCAGCCCTGGAGTGAGATGAGCGCCACCGCCCACCAGACGACCAGCGCCCAGGGGGTGGCGGACCGGGTCGCGTCACTGGTCGCGCCCCTGTTCGACGGCACGCTGCCGCTGCGTCTGCGCGCGTGGGACGGTTCCACCGCCGGTCAGGTCGGTGCTCCGACGGTGGTGCTGCGCTC
>NZ_DATBMI010000164.1:0-5607 GCF_036554925.1 Pedococcus sp. | reverse complement strand
GAAGGTCGTCGACCAGGTGATCGCGGTCAGCGACGCCGACTCGTTCGAGATGACCCGCCGGCTCGCCCGCGAGGAGGGCCTGCTGGTGGGTGGTTCCTGCGGCATGGCGGTCGTCGCGGCCCTGCGCGCGGCCAAGGACCTCCCGGCCGACGCCGTCGTGGTCGTCCTGCTGCCGGACTCGGGCCGCGGCTACATGTCGAAGATCTTCAACGACGAGTGGATGAGCTCCTACGGCTTCATGAAGGCCGCGGGCGAGGCCACCGTCGGCGAGGTGCTGCACAAGAAGGCCGGCGACATCCCTGCCCTGGTGCACACCCACCCGACCGAGACGGTGCGCGACGCGATCGAGATCCTGCACGAGTACGGCGTCTCGCAGATGCCCGTCGTCAAGGCCGAGCCGCCGGTGATGGCCGGTGAGGTCGCCGGGGCCGTGAGCGAGCGAGCCCTCCTGGAGAAGCTGTTCGCCGGCAAGGCGCACCTCACGGACTCCGTCGAGCAGCACATGGAGCCCTCGCTGCCGCTGGTCGGCGCAGGCCAGTCGATCGCCGAGGCGCGGCACGAGCTCGAGGCCGCCGACGCGATCATGGTGGTCGAGGACGGCAAGCCGGTGGGCGTGCTGACGCGGGCAGACCTCTTGGCCTCGCTGGTCGACTGAGCGCAGACAGCCTCAGCGGAGGCGCCGGGCCATCTGTGGCTCCGGCGCCTCCGCCGTTCCCGGGTGGAAGATGCCGGCCAACGCCTCGACGCCGTCGACCAGCCGTGGCCCGGGCCGGGCGAACGACGCGTTGGCGTCCACCGCCCACACCGGTAGGCCGTCGGGCAGGTGCCCGTCGTCGATCGCCTTCTGCGCCAACGCCGTCGCGCCGTCCAGGTGGTACCCGCAGGGAGCGGCGACGATGACGTCGGGCGCGCTCCTGCGCACGGCCTCCCACGTGGTGCGCGCTGACTTCTCACCCGGCACGCCGAGCGCGTTGACGCCGCCGGCAGCCGTCACCATCTCGGGTACCCAGTGGCCCGGGGCGAAGGGCGGGTCCGTCCACTCGAGCACCAGCGCGCGCGGGCGAGGTCGCCCCGCAACCGTTTCGGCGATGGTGGCGAGGTGCCGGCGCAGTGCGGCGACCAGCCGCTCGGCTGCGTCCTCGGTGCCCGTGGCCGCTCCGAGCGTGGTGATGGAGTCGAGCACGTCGTCGAGGGTGTGTGGGTCGATGGTCAGCACCGCGGCGCGGCAGCCGAGGTAGGCGAGGGCGTCGTCGACCTTGCTGACGTCGACGGCGCACACGGCGCAGAGGTCCTGGGTCACGACCAGGTCCGCGTCGAGCTGGGCCAGGGCGCCCGCGTCCAGGTGGTAGAGGTCCTCCCCGGCGTGCATGGCCTTCGTGACGAACGCGTCGATCTCGTGCGGACCGAGGCCCTCGGGGATGGCGGTGGTCGAGACGATCCGGCGGCTGCGCGCCTCCTCGGGGAAGTCGCACTCGAAGGTCACGCCCACCACCTGGTCTCCCGCGCCGAGGGCGAAGAGGATCTCGGTCGTCGACGGCAGGAGGGAGACTGTCCGCATGGGCCTGACCCTACGCGTGCTGGGGAAGCCCCGACGAGCCGTACCGATACCACGGCCTCAGTCGGTGAGCCGCCTGTGGGAGCGGGCTCTCGTCACGGGCTGATCCGCAGGCCGACCGCCATGTCGAGGCACGCGATGGGTTGTCCACAGCCTGCCCGCTGGTGATCTCCGTTGTCGGCGCCACCGCCTAGGATTCGTACATACGTTCGCATCTGGCGTGATGCCGGTTCGCGACCTGACAGGTTGAGGTGGGGGAGGTGGTTCTCAGTGACGGAGCACTCGCGAGCGACGGTTGGCCGTCCGCTCGATGCGCCACCCGTGCCGGTGCCGCTGACGACGGCCGAGCTGCGCGACATCCTGACCCGCCTGCCAGGCCTTGACGCCGCGGTGTCCGACGCCGAGCGGGTCGAGCAGCTCGGGCTGCTGGAGTCGATCAAGGCCGCCGCGGCCGGCGCGCAGGCCAGGGTGGCGGTGGCCTTCGACGCCTCGCAGCGGGAGGACCAGGCCGCTCGGGGAGTGCCCGCGCGGGAGCGCGGCCGAGGCATCGCCGCCCAGGTCGCCCTGGCTCGACGCGAGTCGGCCCACTGGGGCTCCCGACACCTCGGCCTCGCCACGGCCCTGCACCGGGAGCTCCCGCACACGCAGGGCCACCTCGCCTCTGGCGCGGTGAGCGAGTGGCGGGCGACTCTCGTGGCGCGCGAGACAGCCCACCTCGACCCGGACGTCAGGCGCCAGGTGGACGCCGCGATCGCCGGCGAGCTGCCCACGTGGGGCAACGCGCGCACTGCCCGCGAGGTGCGGGCGCTGGCGCAGCGGCTCGACCCGGCCTCGGCGGTCAACCGCGCCGCCCGAGCAGCAGCCGACCGGCGGGTCACGATCCGTCCGGCCCCCGACACCATGGCGGTCCTGACCGCCACCCTCCCGGTCGCCCAGGGCGTGGCCGCCTACGCCGCCCTGACGGCAGCAGCGGAGCAGGCTGCGGCCACCGGGCAGGCGGGCGACCGCAGCCGTGGGCAGGTCATGGCCGACACCCTCGTCCAGCGCCTCACCGGGCAGGCCGCGGCGGCCGCCGTCCCGGTCGAGATCCAGCTCGTCATGACCGACACCAGCCTGCTGGACGCCGGCACCGAGCCGGCACACCTCCCCGGCCATGGCCCCATCCCGGCGACCCTCGCACGCGATCTCCTTCGCGCCACGGAGCAGCACACGTCCCCCGGCCACACCGGGGCGCCCGATGGTGTGGCAGCGGAGGCGATGGTGTGGGTGCGCAGGCTCTACACCAGCCCCGACCGGTCCGCCCTGGTCGCGATGGACTCCCGACGCCGCCTGTTCTCGGGCTCGCTGCGCCGGTTCCTCGTCGTCCGCGACCTGGCCTGCCGCACGCCGTGGTGTGACGCGCCCATCCGCGACGGCGACCACGCCACGCCGGTGAGGGCACAAGGTGCGACCACTGCGGGCAACGGCCAGGGCCTGTGCCGGGCGTGCAACCAGGCCAAGGAGGCTCCCGGCTGGCTGGTCGAGACCACCGACCCCGGGCCGGAGCTGCCCGCCCTGCCCACCGGGGAGCGCTCGCAGCCGGAGGGCGAGCTGTCGCCACCGCGGGGTGGCCCATGGCCGCCCGGGCGCCGGCACACGGTCCGCGTCACCACGCCCACGGGGCACGCCTACCACTCCTCAGCGCCCCACCCACCGGGTTGGGACGCCTTGAACCAGCAGCGAAGCGGCAGCCCTCTCGAGCTCCACTACGAGCGGCTGCTCGCGGCAGCCTGACCGCCCATGGCTCGTCGGCTCGTCGGCTCGTCGGTCATCGCGGTCGTCGAGGGGTCCGCCTACGCTGGTGTGCATGGACCAGTTCGAGTCCTTGGTCGAGCGTCAGATCCGTGAGGCACAGGAGCGCGGCGAGTTCGACAACCTGCCCGGCGCCGGGAAGCCGCTGCCCGGGCTCGACGGGACAGACGACCCGGACTGGTGGGTCAAGGGGCTGATCCGCCGGGAGGGCCTCGACATGGCGGACGCGCTCCCACCGGTGGTGGCCCTGCGCCGGGAGGCGGCAGGCTTCCCGGAGTCCCTGCTCGATCTGCGCACCGAGGCCAGCGTGCGTGAGGTGCTCGACGACTACAACCGGCGCGTCAGGATGGACCGGCTGCGCCCCGCTGTGGGCCCGTTTCCGCCGATGCTCGCCCGGACGGTCGACGTCGACGACCTCGTGGGGCAGTGGCTCGAGCTGCGGGCGGCCCGTGCTGCGGCTCGCCTGAGGCCGGAGGCGAAGGCGGGGACAGATGCGGGGACGGAGGCGAGGGCGGAGGCGGGGACATCTGCCGGTCAGAGTGCGGACGGCCGGACCACGCGCACGAGGAGTGCGTGGGGGCGCTGGCTGGTCCGGCTGCGGCGGCACTAGGGCGGGCGTCGCCCATTCCCCCACCTGCCGCCGTCGCTACCTGCCCTGCGACAGGCTCCGGTAGTAGCCCATCTGGGCGGGGAAGTAGTCGTCGAACGACGGCCGGGGGCCGCCGGTGCGCGAGGCCACCAGCATGTCGAGGTAGTACTCCCAGCCGGGGCCGATCATGCCCGGGTCGGCGTCTGCGTCGAGGTGGTGCACCAGGGTCAGCGTGGTGGCCCCGTCCTCGTGGTCGAGCCTGGCCTCCAGGTGCCAGCCCCCGCTCTCGTCAGAAGTGCTGACCGCCAGGTGCCGCGGCGGCTCGCAGGCGTCGATGGTCGCCTCGGTCTCGGCGTCGCCCTCCTCGAAGACGAGGCGGCAGCGGATCACCGCACCCGGTCTGGCATCGCCGGTCCACGAGGCGAACCACTGGGCGGTGCGTTCGGGCTCCGTGATGCTCGCCCAGACGTCCTCGATGGGTGCGGAGAAGGTCCGGGTGAGCGTCAGGTCGCGGCCGCGTGCCGTGGGCTCGATCCATCCGCGGGGCGTCGGGCTCATGTCGGGTCCTCTCCGTCGAGCGGCAGGTACATCACGTGGAGCCCGACCCGGCCGTGCGCCCTGGAGTCGAAGGCTCGTGGGACGGTGGCCAGAACCGTGAAGCCGAGCTCCTGCCAGAGCCGGACGGCTGTGGTGTTGGTCTCCACGACCGCGTTGAACTGGATGCCGTCGTAGCCCTGAGCCCGATGCCAGGTGATCATGTCCTCGGCGAGCGCCCGGCCCACCCCACGGCCTCGGGCGTCGGCCCCGACCATGAAGCTCGCCGTGCCGACGTGCGACCCCCGGCCCGGCCGGTTGGGCCCCATCTTGGCACTGCCGAGCAGCGCCCCCGCCTCGTCGACCGCCACGGTCGTGCGCCCCGGTGGGCGCTCGAACCACAGGCCTCGGATCTCCTCCTCCGACAGGCCCTCGGGGTAGGCGTAGGTCTCGCCGGCCTCCACGATCGAGCGGAAGAGGGGAACGAACTCCTCCAGGTCGGACTCGGAAGCCTCGCGGATCAGCACACCCCCGACGCTAGGGCGAAAGCGGTCGTCAGACAACGGCATCGCCGCGGTGTCCGCCGGGCCCGGGGGTGGTTCCCGCGGCTACCGGTCCTGCTGACCAGCGCTCGGCGCGGCAGGCGTCACGTGGGTGACGACTGAGGTGCCCGAGCCGACGATCAGTCCGACCTCGGTCGGTCGTTCGGTGGAGAGCAGCCGCGTCTGGTCAGGGGCATCGGCGGTGTGTGCGCATCATGGAGTCATGCACCCCCGCAAGACCCTCTCCACCGCCCTCCTGGTCCCGGTCGACACCGGGCGCTGACGGCTACGCCTCCGGCCGCAGGACGTCCTGCTGGGCCGGGAGCTCGTCCTGCCTGACGATCCCCACCGGGCAGGTCATGCCGTTGGGCCCGTGGTTGCAGTACCCGCCGGGGTTCTTGTGGAGGTACTGCTGGTGGTAGTCCTCGGCGTAGTAGAACGTGCCGGCGTCGTCAGCTGAGCGCAGCTCGGTGGTGATGGTGCCGAACCCGTTGTCGGTCAGCACCTTCTGGAACGCCTCGCGGGTGGCGGTCGCGGCCCGCTCCTGCTCGGCGGTCGTCCAGTAGATCGCCGAGCGGTAGGCCGTGCCGATGTCG
>NZ_DATBMI010000144.1:0-11494 GCF_036554925.1 Pedococcus sp. | reverse complement strand
TCCGCCGCGGGTGACCTCGGTGACCTCGACGACGCCGCGCCCGGTGTTGATCTCGACCCGGCGTCCGTTGCGGGTCGCAGCGACCTCGTAGGTGCGGACCTCACCGCCCGCATCGATGACGATCTCGACCCGATCACCCCGCACCCTGCAACGGTATCCCCGCACCACCAACCCCCGCCGAGGATCGCACGGAGCTGCGGGCAGAGGCAGGTCGACGTGGTCTCGAACAAATGCCCGTGTCCGCGGCCGCGTCGCGGTTCTACGGTGCGAAGTGTCGTGCAGCGCCTCGAGATGGAGGTCGGGAGATGGCTGGGAAGTTCGAGCTCTACAAGGACTCCGCGGGCAAGTTCCGCTTCCGCCTCAAGGCCGGCAACGGCCAGACGATCGCCGTCGGGGAGGCGTACGAGACCAGGGCCAGCGCCCTGAACGGGATCGAGTCCGTCCGCAGGAACGCCGCGGACGCGAGCCTGGACGACCAGACGGCGTGACCAGGCACGTGCCGGGCGTGACGCCCGGCACGTGAACTCAGCGGACTCAGTTCACTGAGCTCACTTGGCGCAGTCAGCGCACTCATCCCATTGCATGATGCGGCCCCGCCGAGCGTGCGCCATGTTGGTCCGCACGCCTTGCTGACCGGTCCGCCCGCCATGCCTCACCGCGGTCGGCCGAACGCAGGGAGAGGGGGCTTCGCGTTGTACCTGACAGAGCGACCGCGTCCGGGGCCGGCGGTCACGCCCGGAACCGGACCCGGCGGCACACCGACGCGCCGCGTGGGAACCACGGTGATCCTGCTGGGGCTCGTCAGCATGCTCACCGACATCTCGTCGGAGGCCGTCGCGGCGGTGCTCCCGCTCTACCTCACGGCCGTCCTCGGCCTGTCCCCACTGGCCTTCGGCTTCGTCGACGGCCTGTACCAAGGGGTGAGCGCGCTGGTCCGCATCTTGGGAGGGTGGCTGGCCGACCGCGCCGACCGCCCGAAGTGGGTTGCCTTCGCGGGCTACGGTCTCTCCGCCCTCACCAAGGTCCTGCTGGTCCCTGCCCACGGCCTGGCGGCCATCAGCGCGATCATCACGGTCGACCGCCTCGGCAAGGGCCTGCGAACGGCTCCGCGTGACGCCCTGATCGCGGCCTCCACGCCGGGTGCCTCCCTGGGCCGGGCCTTCGGCGTCCACCGCGCCCTGGACACCGCAGGTGCCGCGATCGGTCCCCTGCTGGCCTTCGCGATCCTGTGGTTCGTGCCCGGGGACTACCGCTCCGTCTTCGTGGCGTCACTGGCCGCGGCAGTGATGGGACTGGTGATCCTCTTCCTGCTGGTGCCGGACCTCCGCCCACGGCGTGACGCCGGCAGCTCGACAGCGTCGGCCCACAGGTCGGCACCCTCCCTGCGGCTGCTCGGGCACCGGCGCTTCGGCCGGCTGCTGCTGGCCGCGGGCGTTCTCGCGCTGCTCACCGTGAGCGACGGCTTCCTCTACCTCTCGCTGCAGCAGCGCGATGACCTTGCCGCCATGTGGTTTCCCCTCCTCTTCGTGGGCACCAACATCGCGTACTTCGCCCTGGCCGTGCCCTTCGGCCGGCTCTCCGACCGGCTGGGCCGTGCGCGCGTGATGGTTGCGGGGCACCTTCTCCTCCTGGGTGCGTACCTGGCGGCGGCGGGCCCGCTGGGAGGGCCGGCGGGCACCGTGGCCTGCCTGCTCCTCCTGGGGGCCTTCTACGCGGCCACCGACGGCGTCCTCTCCGCGTTGGCCTCGACGCTGGTCCCCACCGAGGTGCGGGCCAGTGGCATCGCCACGGTACAGACCGTGGTGGCTGCCGCGAGGTTCGCCGCGTCCCTGGGCTTCGGCCTTCTCTGGGTCTGGCTGGGACGGGGCCCTGCGCTGTATGCCGTGGCCGCGGCTCTGGGCGTGTCGGTCCCCTTGGCGTGGTGGCTCCTGCGAGGGGTCGAGCGCCCGGCGGGGGCGACGCTGTGAGCGCGCGTGCCCGGCTGGTCGCGGTCCTCGTGGTGATCGCGCTGCTGGTGGGGGCGACCGCGGCATACCTCCTGGCGGCCCGGGCCACGCAGCAGAGGCTGCTGGTGCGCACAGCCCCGGCGCAGCAGGCCGTGCCGGTGTCCGAGGTCCGGTCCGCGCCCCACATCGTCTTCCGCCACACCGCTGCGGGGGCGCACCGCGACGGCGTGGCCCTCGTGCCCCTCGCGGACCCGGGCGGGCAGAGGGCGTTCAGCGGCCTGACCTGCGAGCGGGTGTACGCAGCCGGGCCCCGCACCTTGTGCCTCGCCCCCTCCCCCGGCATCGCGTCCGTGTACCGCGCCCAGGTCCGCACCGAGGGTGGCGCGGAGGCAGCACTCACGCTCACGGGCACCCCCAGCCGGGCGCGCCTGTCGGCGGACGGTGGGCTGGCGGCGACCACGAGCTTCGTTTCGGGCGACTCCTACGCTGCCGATGGGTTCTCGACCCGCACCGTGGTCACGCCGCTCAGCGCAGGCGACCCGGTGCACGCCGGAACGGCCATCGACCTCGAGAGCTTCCGTCTGGTGCACCGCGGCGCGGCGATTCGGCCGGCCGACCGCAACTACTGGGGTGTCACGTTCGCGGCCGACCACGACCGCTTCTTCGTCACGGTCGCCTTCGGCGGCCAGACGTGGCTGGCTCGGGGCAGCCTGACGTCGCGGACGCTCACCACGCTGCGGGCCGACGCGGAGTGCCCGTCGCTCTCCCCGGACGGCCGCCGAGTCGCCTACAAGAAGCAGGAGGACCGGATCCCCGGCGACTGGCGGCTCGCGGTGCTCGACCTCGCGAGCGGGAAGGAGACGATGCTGGCCGAGGATCGCAGCGTCGACGACCAGGTCGAGTGGCTCGACAACGACCAGCTCCTGTACGCCGTGCCGCGCGCCGGTTCGGCGGGCGTGCTCGGCAGCGACGTCTGGAGGCTCCCCGCCGACGGCACCGGGGCGCCGAGCATCCTCATCGAGGACGCGGCGTCGCCCGCGGTGCAGCGCTAGGTGCGCGGCTGGCCAGCGACTCGGGGCACCGGTGGAGCGGACCGGCCGAGCACGGTGTCCGAGATCTGGGAGCGCCGCGGGCCGGATTTCCGGATCCGCCCCGGATCTGGTTAGGTAAGCCTGACCTTATCGAGAACCTGCCCCGGACGGCCGCCGTCACCTGGTCCGGGACTGCCGCACTCTCCCCCAGGAGACTCACGTGATCGTCTGCCACTGCCTGGTCGTCAACGACGCCGCGGTCGTCGACGCTGTGGAGGCCGGTGCCACGACCCTCGCGAAGGTGTGCCAGACGACGGGCGCCGGCACGGACTGCGGCTCCTGCGTCTTCGCGGTGAAGGCGCTGCTGTGCGAGCACGACGTCACCCGGGCCACGTTGAGCCCCGACCTGCCCCTTGCGGCCGGCGAGACCACGCACGCCGGCGTGCTCAGCGACGCACTGACGCCGACGTCTGGCCGCTGACCGGGCACAGCCGGTTCTCACGCCTGGGGCACCCGGACGCGGATCTCGTCCCCCAGCTCGGCCCCGCGGAGCAGCTCGAGCCCGTCGCCGGACCAGAAGGTGCCCGGGTCGTAGAAGTTGGTGGGGCGTTCGCCCTCGAGCAGGCCCATCGCCTGGTAGGTCCCCGCGACCACCTCGGCGCAGTACGTCGACTCCAGCGACGCGGGCTGGCGCAGCCGCCCCCGGAACCAGCGGCCCGCCAGGGCCGCCGTGGCCGGGAACGGCGTCCCGTTCATGCGGGCGATGGTCCGCAGCACGGCATCCTCCATCTCACGCGTGACGGGCGTGTGGAGCTGGCGCAGCCAGACGCGCTGGTCGTACCGGTTGCTCCACTGCGCGACCGCGGCGCGCAGGTCGTGGAGCTGCACGCCGCGGTGGTGCGTGCCGGTCCACACGTCGAGCAGGCCCCGGCCCAGCTCGGCGTGCCACATCAGCGGCGGCAGGTCGTCCAGGGCGACAGCCATCCCGACGTGGTTCACCGGGGCGTTGGTGACGGCCCGGATCGCGTGGTCGGCCGCAGACCTCCCACGGAACAGCCAGAGGTCGCCCGTCCGGGTGAGCTCGGCCGCCGCGTCTAGGCTCAGCACTGCCTCATCCACGCGAAAGGTCTCCTGTCATGAAGCTCTGGAAGGTGCTCGGCCTCGCCGGGCTGGCCGGTGTCGCTGCTACAGGAGTCATCATGGCCCGCGACCAGCGGCAGCGCTCCCAGCTCGAGCCCGAGGAGATCCGCAGCCGGCTCCACGAGCGACTGCACCAGGCGGAGGCCGGCCCCGGTCCGGACGATCGCGCGCGATGACCAGACCGCGCGCGGCAGGCGCACGCGCACGGCATACGGGCTCACGCCCCAGCCACACCGGACACGACGGAGGAGGTCGAGATGACGACCTGGACCAGCGAGGAGCTCACCCGGATCGGCGACGCGGAGGAACTGGGAGTCTCCTCCCTCCGGGCTGACGGCACGGTGCGCCCGTACGTGACCATCTGGGTCGTCCGCGCCGATCGGGACCTGTACATCCGCTCGGCCTACGGACCCGACAACCCGTGGTTCCGTCGCGCCCGCGGCTCTGGCGCCGGCCGGATCCGGGCCGGTGGCCTGGAACGTGACGTCACCTTCGAGCAGCCCGACGACACCGTGCACGCCGCCCTCGACGCGGCGTACCACGCCAAGTACGACCGCCACGGACCGGCGATCGTCGGCACGGTCGTGGGCAGCGAGGCCGCCACGACGACGCTCCGCCTCGTGCCGCGGCGCACCTGAGCGGTCCGGACTCGGGCAGACGCCCGACGCGCCAGTTGCGCTCGTCACCGGCTCGTCACGACTGCACGGCGCCACGGGTGGGCGGTGGACGGACAATCGAGCCATGGCACCCACGCGCGCCGCCCTGCTTCTCATCGCTGCCCTGGCCGCCGGCTGTGCCGCGGACGCCCCCACCACCACTGCGGGCAACAGCCCGACCCCCTCCGGAGCGTCCCCACCGGTGCCGAGCAGCACGTCCGCCCCCACCTCGGCCCCCGCGTCGAGGAGCGGCATCACCATCACGACAGGAGCGAGCGACTTCGGCACGATGCTGTACGACGCGCGCGGGCAGGCGATCTACATGTGGGAGGTCGAGAAGTCCGCCAGGCCGGAGTGCTACGGCGACTGCGCGCAGGCCTGGCCGCCGGTGCTGACCGAGGGCCCACCCGTCGCCACGGGTGAGGTCGCCCCCTCGCTGCTCGGCACGACCAGACGAGAGGACGGAGCACTCCAGGTGACCTACGCCGGCCATCCGCTGTACTTCTACGCGCACGAAAGCCCCCACGAGGTGAAGTGCCACAACGTCTCCACCCACGGCGGGCTCTGGTGGGTCGTGACTCCCTCGGGCGCTCCCGCTGACTGACTCGGAGGACCGGCCACGGTGTGGCAAGGCCCCCGGCGCGTTCCGGGACGGCGGCACCTTCGCCTTCTCAGTCACGGCGTTGCTGTGCCAGCATGACGGGAGCCGAATCCCCGTGATACCGGAGGTGCCCGTTGCAGCCAGTGAACCCGCGCGTGGTGGAGATGCTCAACGACGCACTGACGTTGGAGCTGACGGTCACCAACTCGTACTTCCTCAACGCCAGGATGCTCGACAACTGGGGTCTGCACAGGCTCGGGAAGGTGTTCTACGACCTCTCGATCGACGAGATGCGCGACGCCGATGACCTGATCAACCGCATCCTGCTCTTCGACGGCCACCCGAACGTGCAGCGCCTCAACCCCATCCAGACCGGCGAGACCCCCGAGGAGATGCTGCGCCTCGCCCTCGCCGGAGAGCTCGACGCCGTCGCTCAGTTCAACGCGGCGGCTCAGGAGTGCCACGGCTTCGGAGACCACGGCACGGCTGCCGTCTTCGAGGAGATGGTCCGTGACGAGGAGAAGCACGTCGACTGGTTCGAGGCACAGCTCGACGTCATCGCGCGGGTGGGAGCGGCCCAGTACCTCTCCCAGCAGATCGACCCCTCCCAGTCCCCCTAGCCCGTCGACCCGGTGAGGACCCGGTGACGGGCCGGGGCGTGGACGGGGCCCGCGGGTCCGACCGTTTCATCCCCACCGGGCGATGCCCGATGTCGCCCAGCCCGGTTGCGTGTGACCGTGCAGCCGTTCAGCGAGGCGTACGAAGGTCGCGGCGCCTTCGCGTCGGCGAGTCGACCGCCGATGACGACCCGGTACGTGCCCTTCGCCCGTTCGATGTCGACGTACTCGGGAGCGCGGCTGCGGACCGATGTGGTTGCCGGTGTCACGGTCGCGGCGCTGGCATTGCCGGCGTCCATGGCCTACGCCCAGCTGGCCGGGGTCCCGGTCAGCGCCGGGCTGTACGCCCTCCTGCTGCCCGTCCTGGCGTACGCGGTCCTGGGGTCCGCGCCTCGGGTCGTCGTCGGGCCGGAGGGCACCGTTGCGCTGCTCGTCGCGACGGCGGTCGCCCCGCTCGCTGCCAGTGGGAGCGCCGAGTACACCGCCCTCGCAGCCATGCTCGCGATCATGGTGGGGCTCGTGTTCCTCGTGGCCCGCCTCGCCCGCCTCGGCTGGATCGCGGACTACTTCTCGCAGGCGGTCCTGGTGGGGTACATCACCGGGGTCGCGATCGTGTTGGTCCTCGGCCAGCTCGGCAAGCTGGTCGGCATCTCCAGCGACGAGGAAGGGGCCATCCGCGAAACGCTCGACATCGTCCGCCACCTCGGCGACGCCAACGGGGTCACGGTCATCGTCGGCGCCCTGTCCCTGGCGCTCCTGATCGTGGCCGGCAGGATCAGCAAGCGGATCCCCGGCGCACTCCTTCTCGTGGCCCTGGGCATCGCCGTGTCCTGGGCACTGGACCTCGCCGCCCGAGGGGTGTCGGTCACGGGCCCCGTGCCCAGCGGACTGCCTTCGCTCGAGGTGCCCGACCTGTCACGGGCGGACCTCGGCCCGCTCGTCGTCGCAGCACTGGCCGTCTTCGTCGTGGCGTTCTCCGACTCCATCCTCACGGCCCGCTCCTTCGCCGCCCGCCACCACGAGGTCGTCGACGCCAACCAGGAGCTGCTCGCCTTCGGTGTCGCCCAGATCTCCGCGGGCGTCACGCAGGGCATCCCAGTCGGGACGAGCGGGTCGCGCACCGCCGTCAACGACGACATGCGTGCGACGAGCCAGGTCAGCGGGCTTGCCGCCGCCGCGACGATCGCCGCCATCCTGATGTTCCTCACGGCGCCCATCCAGCACCTGCCGTCGGCGGTCCTCGGGGCGGTCATCGTGTACGCGGGAGCCAAGCTGATCGACCCCGCGCAGTGGCGGGCGCTCGCACGCAGCAGCCGGGTCGAGGTCGTCATCGCCGCCATCACGGTCCTCTGCGTCGTGACGATCGGGGTCCTGCAGGCGATCATCGTGGCCGTCGTGCTGTCAGTCGCCGACATCCTCCGGAGGGCGGCCCGACCCGCGGACGCCGTGCTCGGGTGGTCCGCCGAGGAGGACAGGTACGTCAACGTCGTCGACGACCCCGATGCGGGCATCACGCCGGGCGTGGTCGTCTACCGCATCCAGGACCGGCTGTTCTTCGCGAACGCACACTTCTTCAAGCGCCGGCTCTGGGCGGCCGTGGACGGCGCCCCCAAGCCCGTGCGACACGTGGTCCTCGACGGCTCGTTCATCAGCGCCATCGACGCGAGTGCGGAGGCGGCGCTGCGGGAGGTGCTCGACGGTCTGCGCGAGCGGAACATCGAGCTCCACGTCGCCAGGGCAGCCCTGGAGCTTCGGCAAGACCTGGACTCGGTCGGTCTCGTCGAGGCCATCGGGGCCGACCACTTCCACGGCACCGTGACGGCCGCGGTCGAAGCCTGCCGCCACTCAGCGGACACCCCTCCCTAACCGGCGGGCCCGGTGCCCGCACGCTCCGCGATCGTGAGCAGCATCGCAGCGGCGGCGATCGGATCGAGCCGGCACGCGATGTCGATCTCGGCGCCGAGATGAGGGGCGAACCGTTCGAACCGCCGGCGCGGGTCGAGACGATCCAGGTGTGGCCGATCACCATCGAGGCTCAGTCTGCGAACACCTCGGCGAGGTCGGGCCAGTCCCCGGCCTTGCAGTACACCGGGATCACATGGCCGGTGACGTCCTTGGTCACCTCGCGCCCACCGGCGAGCTGCTCGCCGGTCCACACGTCCACCCACTCACCCTCGGGCAGGTAGGTCTCCCACCTCTGAGCCCCCGGCTCGGTCACCGGGTGGACGAGGAGCGAGTCGCCGAGCAGGTACTCGGCTGGGTGCGACCACACCTGCGGGTCGTGGGGCCAGTCGAAGAACAGCCCTCGCATGAGAGGCGCGTCGGTCGCGACGGTGCGCGCCGCCGACACCCGCAGGTACGACACGAGCCGCTCGCGCAACGCGGCATACCGCCGGAACACCTCGACGACCTCGGGGTCGCCATTGGTGTCGGCGACGTGCCAGGGGGTGCGGTCGCGCAGCGGCAGCTGGTGGTGGTTGAACTCCGAGTGGTACTGTATGACGGGCATGAACGTGGCTGCGGCGGTCGAGCGCAGGTAGAGCTCGGAGTCCGGGACGGGACCGGAGAACCCGCCGAGGTCCCAGCCCCAGTAGACGATCCCGCACGCCGCGGCAGTGATGCCCGCCCGGACCGACGACTGGAACGCCGCCCAGGTGGAGTCCTCGTCGCCGGCCCAGAACACGCCGTGGGCCTGCGAGCCGGTGAAGCCCGCACGGCTGAACGTCACGGGAGCCTTGCCCTCCGATCGCAGCAGGTCGCCGAACGCGCGCGCGTAGTGCACCGGGTAGAGGTTGTTGCCCTCGTCACCGCGCCGCCCGTCGCCGTGGACGAGGTCGTGGCCCCAGGCGTGCTCACCGCCGTCGGTCTTGAAGCCGTCGACGTCGAGGTCCCGGACGAGGTAGCGCCGCTTCTCGGTCCACCAGTCGCGGGTGCGCTGGGTCGACAGGTCGGGCATGAGCGACTTCGGGAACCACCAGCCACGGTTGAGGTATGCCGTGCCGTCGGCTTCGCGCACCGCGTGGCCCTCGCGGACCATCGCCTCGCCCTCGGCGAGCACCTGACGGTGCAGGCCGGCCTCCGTGTGCTCGGTCTTGAGCAGCGGGATCTGCCACAGGATGACCTTGATGCCGCGCGCGTGCAGCTCCTCGACCATCGCCTTGGGGTCCGGCCAGGCGCCGTCCGCGGGGTAGGTGAAGTCCGCTCCCACGTGGGCGGACCCGTCCTCGTTGACCTCGTAGCGGCTGTCGCGCCAGATCGTGATGCCCTCTTCGTCGCTCCAGGCCTCGATGACGACGACGCCGACCGGGATGCCGAGGTCGCGGTGGGAGTCCAGGCGCTCCATGACCAGGCGCTGCGTGTTCCACTCGTTGCCGCTGGCCCACAGCGTGAACACCCAGTCGGGCAGCTCCTCCGCACGCCCGGCATCGTCGAGGAAGCGGCTCAGCACCGCCGTGGGCGTGCCCTCGAACACCGCCACGTCGAGGGACTCCTGCGCCTGCCCCCCGAGGGCCGCCTCGACGACGAGCCGGTCGGGTGCCGAGGCACCGACGTCGTACCACGTGCGCCTGGCCGTCCGGACGTGGAAACCCCATGAGCTTCCGTCAGCAGAGATGACGTGCGCGAAGGGCATCGGCATGTAGGTCCGGCCGTGCACCCCCTGCGACTTGTACTGCTCGAACACCACCGCGTCGAGCGTGCTGCCTGCCTGGTCGACCGCGTCGTAGCGCTCACCGAAGCCGACGACATGGTCGCCCTGCTGCAGTCGCAGGGCGAAGCGCACCCGGTGGACGCCCCCGCTGCTGACCAGCCATTCGACGCTGCCCGGCACCAGCCGGCTGTCCGCGCCGGTGAGGGTCCCGCCTTCCGGCAGCCACTGGGCCGCAGCGACCTCGAACCAGTCGGTGGACTCGCTAGCCCCAGAGGCGGTGGTCGCCGTGAAGCGATAGCGGTATGCCGTGTCGGCACCGAGCGGGGGCGTGCTCACCGCCCAGCCGCCCTCCCCGCCGATGGACGCAGCCTGGGCCTCCGCCAGGTGGCCCTCTCCGCCGGCCAGAGCGGCAGCATCGGCCGCCGACGCCTCCCGGGGCTGCAGCGTGAGGTGCGTGGTGGCGCTCCCTCCCTCCCCAGTGGACTCGAGCTCGCACACGACGGAGACCACCTCCGGCTGCGCTGCCACCCCGAGGCGGACCGGCTGACCGTCGAGCGGCAGGACCGGGATGCGCTGGTCGATGGAGGTGGCATAGGGGTGTTCGATGCCGTGGGGACGGTGGCTGACGAGGGATGCCATGGTGCCCTTCTCAGGTCGTGGGGAGGTCGAGGCGGTCAAGGAGGCCGAGCTCGTCGGCGAGGATGAGGTACATGCCGTGCGACCACAGCAGCGGCGTCGCCACGGGCCCCCAGCGGTCGAGCCACTCCTGTCGGTGCTCGGGGTGCAGCAGATGGTCCTCCACCTGCTCGGGCAGCTCGCCGGTCGCGGTCGCCCGCGCCGCGATCCAGCGCAGGTGACGCAACGCGCCCGCCCGGTCGCCGGCCACGGCGAGGTTCCAGCCGAGCAGCGCCGAGAGCAGGAGCCACTGGCCGCCGCCGTAGAACACGTCTGCCCGGAACCGGTGCACGCCGCCGTCGACGTCGAGGTCCGCGGCCACGGCCTGCAGAGTGCGGGTGGCCAGGTCGGATCCCGGCGCGGCGAGTCCGAACGGGACCACGCAGGACGGCAGTGAGCCGTCGACGGCGTCGGTGCCCAGCCACTTGGTCAGGTGCCCGCCGCTGGTGCCATCGGTCGACACGAGCCGTGCGATGTCCGCCACCACCTCGCCGGCCGTGCGGGAGCGGGCGGCGTCGAGCAGGCCGGTGCGCTCGACGGCACGCAGTCCGCCGCTGATGGCGCCGAGGGTGGAGACATGCCGGTGCTCGACGTGCTCCTCCCACCAGTCGTAGCAGGGGAGGTCCCAGAACGCGGCGAGGTAGTCGACCGCGACCTCGATGCCGGCCCACCAGCGCGCCAGGCCGAGGCCGTGGCGTTCGGCGTGGGTGACCACGGACCACAGCCACGTGCCGTAGCCATCGGTCTGGAAGTCCCACCACGCGTCGGAACCGGGCTGGCCGGCATACGTGTAGCGGGTGGGGAGCATGTCCTCCAGCGGTGGTCGCTCGCCGGTGGCCGCGCGCCGCACCAGGTCGGTCACGTGGTCCCGGCGTGCCGCCAGGACGCCGGCGCACCAGTCGTGGAACGCGTCGGCCGAGGCGACGTCGCCACACCGCGAGATGCCCTCCGCGGTGAAGGCGCCGTCCCGGAACCAGGCGTACCCGGTGTACGCCGAGAAGGTCGGGGAGGCCGGGTAGGCGCCACCCGGCTGCTGGTGCTGGACGATCACCTCGTGGCTGCGCACGGCCAACCGCTGCAGCGTCTCGAGCTCACCGGGGGCGAAGTCGTCGGCGGCCTGGAGCCGTTCGGCGGGTGGAGTGGTCATCACGCGTGTGATCCTCTCGGGGGGCCGGTGGC
>NZ_DATBMI010000050.1:0-8684 GCF_036554925.1 Pedococcus sp. | reverse complement strand
CAGGATCGCGATGCCCTCCCGCACCTCGTCCGCAGTGGTCGTGCAGGGCGGCACGACGTGGGTGCGGTTGAAGTGGGTGAACGGCCACAGGCCCCGCTCCTTGCAGGCGGCCGCGAACTCGTTCATCGGAGCGGCGTCCGCGCCGGCCGCGTTGAACGGCACGAGCGGCTCGCGGGTACGCCGGTCGCGCACGAGCTCGAGGGCCCAGAAGACACCGAGCCCACGCACCTCGCCCACCGAGGGGTGCCGCTCGGCCAGGTCGCGCAGACCGGGGCCGATGACGGTCTCCCCGAGGTCGCGGGCGTGCTCGATGATGCCCTCGTCGCGGAAGATGCCGATCGACGCGACGGCCGAGGCACAGGCCAGGGGGTGGCCCGAGTAGGTCAGGCCACCGGGGTACGGACGGTCCTGGAACGAGGCCGCGATCCGCTCGGAGATCACCACCCCGCCGAGCGGGACGTACCCGGAGTTCACGCCCTTGGCGAAGGTGATGAGGTCCGGAGCGACACCCCAGTGGTCGACCGCGAACCACTCGCCGCAGCGGCCGAAGCCCGCCATGACCTCGTCGGCAATCATCACGATGCCGTGCTCGTCGCAGATCGCGCGCACGCCCTCGAGGTAGCCCGGCGGCGGCACGAGGATGCCGTTCGTGCCGACGACGGTCTCGAGGATGATCGCGGCGATGGTGTGCGCGCCCTCGACCATGATGAGGTCGCGCAGGTGCTGCAGCGCGCGCTCCGACTCCTCCGCCTCGCTCTGGGCGTGGAAGGCCGAGCGGTAGGGGTAGGGACCCCAGTAGCGCACGATGCCGGGCAGGCCCGGCTCGGACGGCCAGCGCCGAGGGTCGCCGGTCAGCGCGATGGAGCCGGCCGTCGCGCCGTGGTAGCTGCGGTAGGCCGCGAGGACCTTGTGGCGGCCGGTGTGCAGGCGAGCCATGCGCAGCGCGTTCTCGTTGGCCTCGGCGCCGCCGTTGGTGAAGAACACCATGTTCAGGTCGCCGGGGGCGATCTCGGCGATCAGCCGGGCCGCCTCGGAGCGCGCGTCGTTGGCGAACGCCGGGCTCACCGTGGTCAGGCGGCCGGCCTGCTCCTGGATCGCGGCCACCAGCCTGGGGTGCTGGTAGCCGATGTTGACGTTGACGAGCTGGCTCGAGAAGTCGAGGTAGCGCCTGCCCTGGTAGTCGGTGAAGTACGACCCCTGCGCGGCGGCGATGGGCAGCGGGTCGATCAGCCCCTGCGCCGACCAGGAGTGGAAGACGTGGGCGCGGTCGTCGCGGCGCACGCGCTGCTCGTCAGCGTCCCGGACGCCCGCGAGGGTGGTGATGGTGTCGGTCATCGGTGTGCCGTCCTGTCCGGTCAGCGGGTGCGCGGGAAGCCGAGGTCGACGCTCGAGGTGGCCGGGTCCGGCCAGCGTGACGTCACGACCTTCCCACGTGTGTAGAAGCTGATGCCCTCCGGACCGTACATGTGGGTGTCGCCGAAGAGGGAGTCCTTCCACCCACCGAACGAGTAGTACGCGACCGGCACCGGGATCGGGACGTTGATGCCGACCATCCCCACCTCGACGTCGAACTGGAACTGCCGGGCGGCCCCGCCGTCGCGCGTGAAGATCGCCGTGCCGTTGGCGTACTGGTTGGCGTTGATCAGGGCCAGGCCCTCCTCGTACGTCTCCACCCGGACGACACCGAGGACGGGGCCGAAGATCTCGTCGGTGTAGACGGTCATCTCCGGCGTGACGTTGTCGAGCAGCGTGGTCCCGAGGAAGAAGCCGTCACCGGGGACGGTCGCGTCACGGCCGTCGACGACCACCGTGGCCCCGGCCTCCTGGCCGGCACCGATGTAGCCGGCGACGCGGTCGCGGTGCTCCCGGGTGATGAGCGGACCCATGTCCGTGCCGGGCGCGGCGCCGTCGCCGATGCTCAGCTTGGGGAGGCGGACTGCGATGGCGTCGACCAGCGGGTCGGCGACGTCGCCGACGGCGACGGCGACCGACAGCGCCATGCATCGCTCGCCGGCCGCACCATAGGCCGCGGAGACGACGGCGTCGGCCGCCATGTCCACGTCGGCGTCGGGCAGGACGAGCGCGTGGTTCTTGGCGCCACCGAGGGCCTGGACCCGCTTGCCGTGGGCGGTCCCGGTCTCGTAGATGTACTTGGCGATCGGGGTCGAGCCGACGAAGCTGACCGCCGCGATGCCGGGGTGCTCGAGGATCGCGTCGACGGCCTCCTTGTCGCCCTGGAGGACGGTGAACACGCCGTCGGGCAGCCCCGCCTCCTGCCACAGCCGGGCGAGGAACAGCGACGCCGACGGGTCCTTCTCGCTCGGCTTGAGGATGAACGCGTTCCCGCAGGCGATGGCGTTGGCGCACATCCACAACGGCACCATGGCCGGGAAGTTGAAGGGCGTGATGCCCGCGACGACGCCGAGCGGCTGGCGGATGCTGTAGACGTCCACCCCCGAGGCCGCCTGCTCGCTGAACCCGCCCTTGAGCAGCTGCGGCACCCCGGCGGCGAACTCGACGTTCTCGAGCCCGCGCGCGATCTCCCCGGCGGCGTCGGAGAGAACCTTGCCGTGCTCGGCCGTGATGAGGGCGGCGAGCTCGTCGGTCCGCTGGTGGAGGAGCTCACGGAAGGCGAAGAGCACGGCTGAGCGGCGGGAGAGTGAGGACTGCCGCCACTCGCGGGCCGCGGCGGTGGCCCGGGCGACGGCGGCGTCGACCTCGTCGGCGCTCGCGAGGTCGACCTCCCCGGTCTGCGTCCCCGTGGCGGGGTTGAACACCGGGGCCGTGCGCCCAGAGGCGCCCGGGCTCTCACGGCCGTCGATCCAGTGCGGGATGTGCGTCGTCATGCTCCGACAGTACGTCTGGTCCTCTGGTGAGACAATCCTATAGTTGCTATGTTACAAACCATGAAGGCCGTGCTGTCCGCAATCGAGGAGCGTCTCGACCAGCCCACGGCCCGCGGCCTGGCCCACGCCGTCACCGCCGTGATCCACGACGGCGCGCTGGCACCCGGCGACAAGCTGCCCCCCATCCGCACCGTCGCGTCCGAGCTGGCGCTCTCCCCCACGACGGTCAGCGCGGCCTGGGCCCAGCTCGCACGCTCCGGCGTCGTACGGACCGACGGCCGACGGGGCACCAGCGTCCTCGCCCAGGGGGTGGCCAGGCCGGGCCGCTACCAGCAGGTCCTGGAGCGGCAGGCGCCCTTCGCCCTCGACCTGTCCACCGGCGTGCCCGACGCCGAGCTCCTGCCCAGCCTCGGCCCCGCCCTGCGGGAGCTCACGACGGCGGGCACGCCGGGCAGCTACCTCGACGATCCCGTCCTGCCCGACCTCGCGGAGGTGCTGCTGGCGCAGTGGCCGTATGCCGCGACCGAGCTCGCCGTCGTCGACGGCGCCATGGACGCCATGGACCTCATCGCTCGCACGAGGCTGCGGTTCGGGGACCGGGTCGTGGTGGAGCATCCCTGCTTCCCGCCGCTGGTCGACCTGCTCGAGTCGGTCGGCGCGCAGGTGGTGCCCGTCCGGGTCGACGACGAGGGGCTGAGCCTCGACGGGCTGCGCGAGGCCCTGGCGACCCCGGTGGCCGCGGTCTTCCTCCAGCCTCGCGCGCAGAACCCCACCGGCGTGACCCTGTCCGAGCGCCGCGCCCGGGCCCTCGCCCGGCTGCTCGACGGCACCGGCACCCTGGTCGTCGAGGACGACTCCGCCAGCGCCCCCACCTCCGCCGGCGCCGTGACGCTCGCGCGGTGGCTGCCCGGCCACACGGCATACATCAGGTCGTTCTCCAAGTCCCACGGGCCGGACCTCCGCCTCGCGGCGCTCAGCGCCCCCAGCGAGCTGTTGCGGTCCCTGGCGGCGCAGCGCCAGCTCGGCCAGGGGTGGAGCAGCCGATTGCTCCAGCGGATCCTGCACTCCCTCCTGACCGACCCGGCCGCCGTCGAGTCCGTGGCATCGGCGACGCAGGAGTACGCCCGTCGTCGGGCTGCGGTGGTCGACGCGCTGGCCCGCCACGGCGTGGACGTGGCCGGGGCGGAGGGCCTCAACATCTGGGTGCCCGTGCACGACGAGACCGCCGCGGTGATGCGGCTGTCCGGGCAGGGGATCGGCGTGGCCCCCGGGACGCCGTTCAGCCTGCTCCCCGGGGACGGCGACCACATCCGCGTCACCGTGGGCCTGGTGCGCGCGGGACACGAGGAGCTCGCCGAGCAGCTCGCCGTGGCGTCCCGCACCTCCGGCTGGGGCGCCCGCGTCCGCTGAGCGACCGCCCGGACACCCGGGGAAGCGGCCGAGCCCCCGCACGGATGCCGGGACGGCACGAAGGCCGGAGAGCAGGGGGTGCTCCGGCCTTCGACCCGCCGCCTTGCGGGCGGACGTCTGATCACCGGCGACGGTATCCCGCCGGCGGCGACCCACGGATCGGGCAAAGCGCGTATCGGCGGGCAGACCGCCTCTGCGGGAAGGTGCGTAGGGACCTCTGGCCCCTCCCCTCCCGAGCACGTTTGGACGACACTCGGAAGTGGTCGTTGTGGCTCCGATGGAGGTGTTGAGGATGAAGGCTCAGAAAGGTGATCGCATCGTCCTGGCAGGCGAGCAGGTGGACCGGCCCACCCGTGACGGCGAGGTGCTCGAGGTGCGCGGCAGGAACGGCGAACCGCCGTACCTGGTGCGCTGGAGCGATGGCCACACCGGGCTCCTCTACCCGGGCCCCGGCTCGGTGCTGCGCATCGGAGCCGGCCACGGCGCGGAGACCCCTCCCCCCGCCCCGACGCCGCAGCCGGTCAAGGAGTGGCAGGTGAGGGTGTCGATCTTCGAGACCGGCGACGACACGACCGCCAAGGTCGTGCTGGTCGCCGATGCCCCCGCGGGACTGACGGCGAGCGGTGAGAGCCACCGCAGCCAGGAGGACGAGCCGACGGCGCGGATCGGCGACGAGGTCGCGGTGGCGCGTGCCCTGCGGCACCTGGCCGATGAGCTGCTCGACACGGCCGCCCAGGACATCGAGTCCGCGACCGGGGAGACCGACGTCTTCGTCCGCCCGCGCTGACGCCGACAGCCGAGCCGGTCCCGGGGCCGACCGGGGCCACGCGGGCCACCCAGGGCTGCTGCGAACCGCTGGTTCAGGAAGTGTCCGCCAGCGGTTCGCCGCTGCCCGCGCCGGGGCGCGCTGGGGCGCACTGGGGCGCCCGAGAGCCCTGCATACAAGCGCAGGCAAAGCAGCAGCGTCACGGCCTGTGGGGGCCAGGTGCCCATGGTTGCCGGGTGTTGAGCACGGGCGCCCGCATCCCGGCCAAGTACGCCTGAAGAAGCACCAGCTGCCCCAGCCTGACGGGTCCCCGCGTCGCCGGCCATGATGCCGGGCGAGCACAAGGAGGCAGGCCCCTCATGCCGGTTGGTTGACGTAGAAACCTTTCACCCATTGTGGGGGCGTGCCTCCCCGGTCGGCTTTACACGATGGACCCATCGACATCGCCGGCCCCAGCGCAGTGGCGACAGGGATGGCTCGAAGGCCGCCCGAGGGGTCCTGACACACGCGGTGCAGAGGCGGGCCCATGGCCCGTCCGCCCGCCGATGCTTCCTGCCCTCGTCCTCCACCTGGAGGGAACCACACGATGACGCTGGACAGCCGCGTCTCCACGCCGTCGGCACGTCGGCGGACCGAGACCACGACCATTGCCGTGATGGGGCTCGGCTACGTGGGACTTCCCACAGCGCTGGCGATGTACGACGGCGCGATGAGGGTGATCGGCCTGGAGGTGTCCGCCGACCGGGTCGCGCGCATCAGGCACGGAGAGCCCGACCTGCTGCCCGACGACCGCCGGCGACTCCGGGCCGCCCGCAGGGACCCAGAGCGGTTCGTGGTCACCACCGACGTCGCGGCCACGGCGGAGGCCGACGCGGTCATCGTGTGCGTGCCCACGCCAGTGGACGCGTCGCTGACCCCTGACCTCACCTGGCTGCGGACCGCCTGCGCGACCGTGGTGGCCTGCGCCCGGCCCGGCCAGGTGCTCATCCTCACGTCGACGAGCTACGTGGGGTGCACCCGCGACCTCCTGGTCGAGCCGCTGAGCCGCCGCGGGCTCCGCGTGGGGCAGGACATCTTCGTGGCCTTCTCCCCGGAGCGGATCAACCCCGGTAGTGACGCGTTCGACCTGGCCAGCGTTCCCCGCGTCGTGGGCGGCGTCACGCAGGAGTGCGCCCTGCGCGCCGCCGACGTCCTGCGCAGGTCCTGCCCGGTGACCCACCTGGTCTCGTCGCTGGAGTCGGCCGAGATGGTGAAGCTCCTGGAGAACACCTTCCGCGCCGTGAACATCGCCCTCGCCAACGAGGTCGCCGACGTGTGCCGGCGCTTCGACCTGAACCCGGTCGAGGTCATCGACGCCGCCGCGACCAAGCCGTTCGGCTTCATGCCGTTCTACCCGGGCCCCGGCGTCGGCGGGCACTGCATCCCCTGCGACCCCCACTACCTGCTGTGGCAGCTGAGACGTGAGCACGTGCACCCCCCGGTGATCTCCGCGGCCATGCAGGACATCTCCACCCGGCCTGCCCGGATCGTCGAACGCGCCACGGAGGTGCTCGACCGGGCGGGGAAGACGCTCTCCCGCTCGCACGTCCTGGTTGCCGGGCTGGCCTACAAGCCGAACGTGGCGGACACGCGGGAGTCCCCCGCCCTGGACATCATCGAGGGGCTCGCTCGCCGCGCCTCCCAGGTCTCGGTCTACGACCCGATCGTCCCGTCGGTCCGGGTCGGGGACCGGTTGTACTCGTCGGTGTCGGGCGACCTGCGGGCCGACAGCTACGACCTCGTGGTGGTCTGCTGCCACCACGACGCGATGGACACCCAGCTCTTCGACGGCGACTCCCTGGTGCTCGACGCCACCTTCAGCCTCCCGCCAAGCGCCAACACCCACCTCCCCTGATGTCGCTCCGGTCCCTTCCCTCGCCGGCCGTCGCCCACCCGACGCCGGTTCGCGGCCGCCATCGCCTGGCCCGCGAGCGGGTCCAGCACGGGGGCTACCTGATCCTGGCGATGCTGGGTGCCTTTCTCCTGACGAAGATCATCTTCCGGCTGCCGGACAGCAACGCAGCCCTGTACGTCTACGGGGTCGCCGTCACCGCGGTGGTCTTCCTCCAGATGTGCGTCTCCTTCCTGCGCTACGAGGACCCCGCCCTCACCCGTGTGGCGCCGCGTCGGGCCGTCGCTCCGGAACCAGCAATCGGCCCCACGGACGCGCACGCCGCGGGACCTGCCCCTGTGCTGGTGTCGTGCCTGGTGGCCGTTCACAACGACGAGCTCGTGATCGAGCAGTGCGTCCGGTCCCTGGTCGACCAGACCTACCCCCACCTCGAGGTGGTCGTGGTCGACGACGCCTCCACCGACGACACCGCCGGCCGACTGGCGTCCCTGGCGGACGAGTGCGGCATCCGGGTGATCACCCTCGAGGAGAACGTCGGCAAGAAGAAGGCGCTGGCGGTCGCCCTGCTCGAGACCTCGGGTGAGGTCTTCGCGTTCTCCGACAGCGACTCCGTGTGGGCGCCCGACGCCGTCGAGCGGGCGGTGGGCATCCTCGAACGCCACCCCGAGGTGGGGGCGATCAGCGGGCACTGCCGGGCGCTCAACGCCGAGCACAGCCTGCTCACGAAGGTGCAGGACACGTGGTACGAGGGACAGTTCTCCGTCCGGAAGGCCTTCGAGAGCGCCTTCGGCGCGGTGACGTGCGTGTCGGGACCGCTGGCGGTCTTCCGCCGGGAGACCATCTACAACTACATCCCCGCCTGGACCTCGGACCGCTTCCTCGGGGAGGAGTTCCGCTTCGCCACCGACAGGTCGCTCACGGCATACGCCCTGATGGGCCCGTCACGGGCACGCCTGCTCCAGGAGCGGCACCGCGGGTCACCCTTCCTGGCCACCGTCTACCCGTGGCAGCGCTGGACGAGCGTGTACTCGAAGTCGATGCGAGCGTGGACGGTCGTCCCCCACAGCTTCACCGGCCTGCTGCACCAGCAGGTCCGGTGGAAGAAGAGCTTCGTGCGGAACCTCTTCTTCACCGGCGGGTTCTACTGGCGCCGGCCGGCGCTCGCCGTCGTCGCGTACTACCTGCACGCCCTGTTCGTGTTCGCCGGGCCCATCGTGGCCTTCCGCCACGTGGTGTACCTGCCGCTGCACGGCAACATCGAGTCGGGCGTCTCGTACCTGCTGGGCATCCTGCTGATCGGCACCATGTTCGGCCTGGCCTTCCGACGTGAGGAGACCGTGAACCGGGCCTGGTGGGTCTTCCGACCGCTGATGAGCTTCCTGTCCACGCTCGTGCTGTCGTGGCTGATCCTCTACTCGATCGTGACCGTCAAGCGGATGACGTGGGTGCGGGGATGAAACTGCGACCGGACACCAGGCCCGCCCCGCCACAGGTCGTGGCCCGACCCACCAGCAGGCGTCGTCGTGGTGTCGCCGCCCTCCTGGTGGTGAGCGTGGTGCTGCTCTTCGGCTACAAGACGCTCAACTACGCCTCCCCCCACACCGTCCGCTTCACGTCGCTGCGCAGCGCCGCGGTCCAGGCGGTCGAGGGTGTCCAGTCCTGGATCCGCAACGCCGCCATCTTCCACACCTGCGAGGAGGGGGTGAAGCGCGAGGTGCTCGGTGGCTACCTGTGCTCCGCCGGGAGGGACACGTCGCGCCTGGGCCGCATC
>NZ_DATBMI010000038.1:0-7113 GCF_036554925.1 Pedococcus sp. | reverse complement strand
TGATGACCGACAACGCCTGGGCCTACCGCTTCTCCCTGCGCGAACTGTGCGCCTCGGCCGGGATCCAACAGATCTTCATCCGGCCACACTGCCCATGGCAGAACGGCAAGGCAGAGCGCTTCAACCGCACCCTGCTCACCGAATGGGCCTACCGTCAGGCCTTCCTGACCAACGACCAGAGAGCGGCCGCGCTTGCGCCGTGGCTCGAGCACTACAACACTCAACGACGCCACAGCGCACTCGGAGGACGCCCACCCATCAGCCGGCTGCTACCAACCTGATGGCTCGGTACAACTAGTGGCGGCCGGCTGCGGACCCGCGGCGGTTGCCGGCCTGGGCACCCAACACGCGCGACCCCCGGCGCAGGGGTGCCCCTTCACACTCTTTGACGATGATAATGGTTTTCATTACTGTCTAGCCGTCCCCGCTGCGAGGGCGACACGGGTGGGTTGTCTGCCCTGCCCTCGCCGCCCCCGGCGCCGAACGACAAGCGGGCGCCCCTGTGAACGGAGTGAACGACCGATGAGAAGTCTCAGGCCCTGGGCCGCCGCCCTGCCCGTCCTGGCCATCGTCGCAACGGGTTGTGGCGCCCCGTCCGACGCCCGGAGCGGCGCCGGACGGCAGTCGACCGCGGGTCCGGTCACCGTCGAGAGCTGCGGTCGGAAGGTGGTGTTCGACTCACCCCCGGAGCGGGTGCTCGCGATCGGCGCCGAGGCGCCGTCCCTGCTGGTCGCGGCCGGAGCGGGCGACAAGGTGACCCACTACGCCGGGAGCCTGAACGTGCCCTACGAGGAGAAGACGAGGGCGGTGGTCGAGGCCGCCGAGAGGGTCGCCGAGGACTCGCACGACGTCTCCTACGAGATGATCCTGAGCTCCGGGGTCGACGCCGTGATCGGCACCGACATCAGCGCGGGCGTCGACATCGACGCCCTCGCGGCACGCCTGGACAAGGCCGGGGTGCAGCTGCTGACGGTCAGCGGCCACTGCGCCGGCATCGAGGGGCGGTCCACCGGCGGGGTCGGTGGATTCGACCTGATCTACCGGGATGTCGAGACCTACGGCCGCGTGTTCGGCACCGAGCAGGCAGCAGCGGGCGCCGTCGAGGACATGAAGCGCCGCGTCGCCGCCGCCGGGAAGCGCGTCGACACGAGGTCGGGCCAGCGCGCCGTCCCCCTGTACGTCGTCACGGAGGGCGCCCTGGGGGCCTACGGCGGTCAGTCGCTGGCCTCGGAGCAGATGTCGCTGCTGGGCCTGGACAACGTCTTCAAGGACGTGCCCAAGCGCTACTTCGAGCCCAGCACCGAGGAGCTGGTCGGCAGCGCACCCGACGTGGTCTTCGCGCTGTACGTCCCCAGGGGCAAGGGATCCTCGAGCCTCGAGAGCGACCTGGACGTGGTGCAGGCGCTGCGCAGCCGGCCGGCGCTGGCAGGGCTCAAGGCGGTCGACGAGGACGGGGGCGTGCTGCCGCTGAACTACTTCTACACCTCCCCCGGCCCGCTGGCCGTCGACGGGCTCGAGCTGCTCGCCGACCGGTTGTCCGACAGTTGAGCCGACTGGTTGCGTCGCGTCGGCGCTCGCGCTCCGAGGAGCGCGAGCGCCGGACCAGGCCCGACGCTGAGTCCGGGGGCATCGTGGGTGACGTCGACCTGACGGCGACCGAGGCGCTGCCCAGCGAACGCCGGATCGTCGCGGCGGTCTGGCCGACGCTGCTCGCCGCGGCCGCGGGCGGCCTGCCGTTCACGGTGTTCACCACGTCCCTGGTGTCCATCGCCGTCGCCGCGGGCGATGGTCCTGCGGAGGTGGGATCGCTGCGCGGGCTCGCCGGGATCGGCGCCGTGCTGGCCGGCGTTGCCCTGGCCCCCCTGATCGGGCGGATCGCGCCGCCGCGGGTGGCCGCTGCGGCGCTGGTCCTGCTCGCGGTGGCCGCCGCCATCGGGACGTCTGCCTCGATCCCCACCCTGGCTGCGTTCTGCCTCCTCACCGGTGTGTCCAACGCGCTGCTGTACCCCGCCCTGTCCGCGGCGGCGGCTGACCGCTTCGGGTCCGGCCCCGCCGCCGGCCGGGCCGCGACCCTGGTCATGACGGCCCAGACCCTGGCGTCCACGCTGGGGGCGCCGCTGCTCGTGCTGCCGACCCTGTGGTGGGGCTGGCAGGGCGATCTCGTCGCCGTCGCCGTGCTGGCCCTCGTCCTGGCTCCGGTCCTCGTCCGCTACGGCCGCGACGAGCGTGCCGCCGACCCCCATGGCAAGCGACTCGGTTACCTCGCCGCGTTCCGCACGCTCGCCGCCGTCCCGGGGGCGCTCACACTGATCCTGGTGGCCTTCGGGCGGGCCGGGGCCTTCATGGGGCACCTGGCCTTCCTCGCCCCCCTGTACGCCGACAGGTTTGCCCTGTCCTCCAGCCTCTTCGCGTTCGTCTGGACCCTCAGCGGCGGGTCGTTCTTCGTCGGCCACCTGGTCGCCGGACGGCTGCTCAACCTCGACGAGTCCGACCAGCGGGCCCAGCGCGTGATGGCGACCAGCCTGCTGACGGCCCTGGTCGCCCTGGTCGGGGTGTATGTCGCGCCGGCACTGCCACTCGCCCTGGCCTGCACGGCAGCGCTGTCCGCCAGCCACGCGGTGGTGGCGGCCGCGGTGGTGACCCTGCTCGTCCGCAGCTGCGCCGACGTGCGCGGGACCGCCCTGAGCCTGAACGCCGCCGGGATGAGCCTCGGCCTCTTCCTCGGGGCAGCGGCCGCGGGGGCGGGGCTGGCAGCAGCGGGGTACGTCGGCGCGGCGGCGGTCCTCGGCGGACTCACCGCGCTCGCCCTGGGCGCCGCCCTGACCCTTCGTCCCCGCAACCCGTGACATCCGACAACGAGGCAGGCATGCACCACCCCGACCGCACCCTTGCGCCACGCGAGCCCGTGGCACCCGACCCCGAGCCCGCCCTCCCCGACGACGACCTCGACCACGACCGTCGGCGACGACACACGAGGCTCTGGGTCGTCGGCCTGGTCGCTGCGCTGCTCGTCACGCTGCCCGTGGCCGTGGGCCTCGGACCCGTCGCCATCCCGGTGGACACGGTGGCCCAGGTGGTTGGCCGGCACTTCGTGGGTGTCCCGCCGGAGGCCACCTGGACCCCCGCCCAGGAGTCCATCGTCTGGCTCCTGCGGGTGCCTCGGGTGCTGCTGGGGGCCGCTGTCGGCGCCGGGCTCGCCATCGCCGGGGTCGCCCTGCAGGCACTGACGCGCAACATCCTGGCCGAGCCCTACCTGCTGGGTGTCACCTCCGGGGCGTCGACCCTGGCGGCAGCGACGATCCTCTTCGGGTTCGGCGCCGGGATCGGGTCGAGCTCACTCGCCGGCAGCGCCTTCATCGGTGCGCTGGCCGCAGGCGCGGCGGTCTTCCTCCTGGCCAGGGTCGGCGGGCAGATGACCTCGACCCGGCTGGTGCTGGCGGGGGTCTCGGTCGGCTACGTGCTGCACGCGCTCACCTCGTTCCTCATCTTCGCCTCGGACGACCCGGACGCCGGTCGCTCCGTGCTGTTCTGGACCCTGGGGTCACTGACCCTCGCGACGGGTCAGTCCGCCGTGGTGAACTGGGCGGTCGTGCTGGCCACGCTGGCCCTGCTGCTGGTCCAGGCACGCCCCCTGGACGCCCTGGCCATCGGCGACAACACCGCCCAGACGCTCGGCATCTCTCCGACCCGGCTTCGCGCGACCGTGATGGTGGTGGTCGCGCTCTGCGTCGGCGCCCTCGTCGCAGCCTCCGGCGGCATCGGTTTCGTGGGGCTGATTATCCCGCACGTCGCCCGGCTGTGCGTCGGCACGGCACACCGCCGGCTGCTCCCGGTCGCTGCACTGCTCGGCGCCATCTTCCTCGTCTGGGCCGACGTGCTGGCGCGGATCGCGCTCGCGCCGCAGGAGCTGCCGCTCGGCGTCATCACCGCACTGACCGGAGCCCCCCTGCTGTTCCTGCTCGTCCGCAGGCTCAACCCGACCCACTGACACCCGAACGAACGAGGAGCGCCTCACCATGATCTCCGCAACCGACGTCTCCGTCGGCTACGACGACAAGCTGGTGATCGACGGCGTCGGGCTGCGCGCCGGGCCCGGCGAGGTGGTCGGACTGATCGGACCGAACGGCAGCGGCAAGACCACCTTCCTGCGCACCCTCTACGCGGCCCTGCGCCCGCGCGCCGGCCTGGTCGCCATCGACGACGAGCCGGTGACCACGCTGCGCGGGGCCGAGCTCGCCCGGCGGGTCGCCGTGGTCGCCCAAGAGACCCCCTCGGACCTGCCCGTCACCGTCGCGGACATGGTGCTGCTCGGCCGGGCACCGCACCGCAAGGCCCTCGCACCGTTCAGCAGGGAGGACCACCAGGCGGTCGCCGCCGCGCTGACCCGGGTCGGCGCCCGGGACCTCGCCGACCGTCGCTACGCCACCCTGTCGGGCGGGGAGAAGCAGCGTGTGCTGGTCGCCCGGACTCTCGCCCAGCAGGCCGAGCACCTCCTCCTCGACGAGCCGACCAACCACCTCGACATCCGCTACCAGCACGAGCTGCTGCGGATGGTCGGGCAGCTCGGCGTCACCACAGTCGTCGTCCTGCATGACCTCAACCTCGCGGCCCGCTACTGCACCACGCTGGTCATGCTCGACCGCGGCCGCGTCGTGGCCTCCGGCACGCCGGACGAGGCCCTCACACCGGACGCGCTGCACCGGGTGTACGGGATCCAGGTGGAGCGGGTCATCGTAGGCGGCTGCCTACAGCTGGTCTTCAGCCCGGTCGACCAGCCCGGAACGCGGGTCCGCAGCTCCCGGATGGATGACACCGACACCTCGCCCGGATCTGGCTCCCCGATGGGAACCGGCGTGACGACACCCTGAGCCAGTCGGCGCAGCACCTTCCGTCGCACGACAAGGCGGGCTGCCAGGGCCTGGCGCTGGATCTCGCCCGCGCCGCCTCGCTCCGCTCCCCAGTCGCCGCCCCCGCTCGCCGCGGACGTCAGGGGGCGAGCTCGACCATGCCGGAGTGCAGGTCCCGCACGCGGGCCGCGCCGAGCAACGCCATGGTGCGCCTCACCTCGGTGGCGAGGATGTCGGCCGCGCGCTGCACGCCGCGTTCGCCTCCGGCCATCAGCCCGTACAGGTACGCGCGGCCGACCAGGACCGAGCTGGCACCGAGCGCGACCGCGGCGACGACGTCGGCGCCGGACATGACACCGGTGTCGACCATGATCTCGGCATCCGGGCCGAGGGCCTCCCGCACCGCGGGGACCAGCCGGACCGGCACCTGGGCCTTGTCCAGCTGGCGGCCGCCGTGGTTCGACAACCAGACCGCGTCCGCCCCGTGGTCGACGACCGCCTTGGCGTCCTCGACCGTCTGGACCCCCTTGACCACCAGTGGCCCGTCCCACGTGCGTCGCACCCAGTCCAGGTCGGCCAGCGTCATGGTCGGGTCGAACAGCGCGTTCATCATCTCCCCGACGGTTCCCTCCCACGAGTCCAGCGACGCGAACCGCAACGGCGGCGTGGTCAGGAAGTTCCACCACCAGTTCGGGTGCATCGCCCCGTCCACGACCGTCTTCACCGACAGCGCGGGAGGGATCGCGAACCCGTTGCGGATGTCCCGGTGCCGCGAACCACCCACCGGGCAGTCGACCGTCAGCACCAACGCCTCGAACCCGTGCTCCTTCGCCCGCGCCATCAGGTCCTCCGCCGGCGCATGGTCCCGCCACACGTACAGCTGGAACCACTTACGGGTGTCAGGGGCCGCAGCCGCGAGCTCCTCGATGTTCGTCGTGCCCAACGTCGACAGGCCGTACGGGATGCCGACCCGGCCGGCCACCCGCGCCACCGCAGCCTCGCCCTCGTGCCGCATCATCCGGGTGAACCCGGTCGGGGCGAACCCGAACGGCAACGCCGAAGGCTTGCCCAGCACCGTGGTCGTCGGGTCCACCGGCCCGACCCCCTTGAGGATGCCCGGGTGGAAGGTCAGGTCGTGGAAGGTCTCGCGCGCCCTGGCCAGGCTCAGCTCCTCCTCCGCGGCACCGTCGGTGTAGTCGAAGACCGACGTCGGCGTCCGACGCTTCGCCAGCCGACGCAGGTCCGCGATCGTCACCGCGTTGCCCAACCTGCGGTCGGTCCCGTTGAGCACCACCGGTTTCGGCCGCAGCAACGGCTTGAGCTCAGACCACTTCGGCAGCTGTCGGTCGCTCACGTCGACCAACCTAGCCCCGGCAAAGCCCGTGTCCTGCACGAAACCCGTGCAACGACCCCCCGGTAAGCCGCGCACCGGGGGGTTTGCGGGTGTGTAGGCGCAGCGGTCGCGGGGGTGCCGTCAGGGGATGACGACTCTGCGCCCCGTCCGGGCCGACTCGTACATCGCCACCACCCGCGCCAGCGCCCGACGTCCCTCACGGGTGCCTGTTGTGGACAATGTGCGGACCGCAAACCTCTGACGTGACCCCTCCCGAGTGGTCCACCCGTTGTGAGAGTCCGAGGCCCAGAAAAGCGGGAGGTCTGTGAAGGGATCATCGCTCGAACCACTGCAAGCACCAGAACCCTTGTTCGCGAGACTTCAGGCCGCGACGAACCTCAGTGACAGGAGCCCCAGCAAGGCGGTCGATAAAGTGGTTACAACCACAGCGGCACAGCTTCGTCTCGATCCTGTCCGAGGCAGGCGTCCCCCTGGAGGAGATCGCCCGTCTCGTCGGCCATCGGAGCACTACGGTCACCGAGGCGGTCTACCGCAAACAGCTCAGACCCGTGCTGACCGAGGGCGCGGAGGCCATGGACCGCATCTTCGTGTCCGAGGGCGTCCGCCCACGTCCGGACGCCGTTGCTGGCCCGGATGCAGACGCAAACCCGATTCTTAGTCAAGCAGTTAGTCAAGCAGCGCTCGATCTGCGACCCGGATGCGGCCCAACGAGTAAGGCCCTGACCCGCGTTTCCGCAGGTCAGGGCCTTACATAGATGGTGGGCGATACTGGGTTTGAACCAGTGACCTCTTCCGTGTCAACGCGTTTCACACCCTCTCCGGGCGTCCCTCAGCGTCCCCCGGAGCACGGACCAGTCCCCTGCTGCCCCCGGACGTCCGCGCATATCCGGCTCTGTTGTCACTCACTTAGTC
>NZ_DATBMI010000034.1:0-10546 GCF_036554925.1 Pedococcus sp. | reverse complement strand
CGCCACCTCCGTCCTGGAGACGCTCCGCTCCGCGCGGGAACGGGCCACGATCTCCTACGACCCGAACCTCCGTCCCGACATCATGGGCGACCTCGACCACGTCCGCGAACGTGTCGAGGAGATCATCGCCCTCGCCGACGTGGTCAAGGCCAGTGACGAGGACCTCGCCGTCCTCTACCCGGGCCAGGCCGTGCCGGAGGTGCTCCGCCGATGGGCCAAGCTCGGGCCGTCCCTGGTCGTCGTCACCCGCGGCGCGGAGGGCGTCGTCTTCGGCGTGACCACCGGCGAGCTGGCCTCCGCCCCGACCATGGCAACCGGCGTGGTGGACACCGTCGGCGCGGGCGACTCCTTCATGGCCGGCCTGCTCTCGGGCCTGTCGGCAGCCGGGCTGACCGGCACCGACGGCCGTGCCCGGCTGGCATCCGCGACGCTTGCCGACGTGCGCCCTGCCGTGGAGCGCGCGCTCGCGTGCGCCGGACTCACGGTGGCGCGGGCCGGCGCCTACGCCCCGAGCCTCGACGAGCTCTGAGGTATGCCGCGCGGCCACGAGGAGGCGAGCGCGCGGCATACCGCGTGGACCGGCGGAACGGCGACTGGCATCCAGCCGTAGGCTGGCCCCCGATCCGACTGCGTCGCACCGAGGAGGAGTTCCGCCGCATGGCCGAGTTCGCCTATGAAGACCTGCTGCCGATCGGCCCGGACCACACCGAGTACCGGCTGCTGACGACCGAGGGCGTCACCACGGTCGAGGGGCCCGGTGGCCGCACCTTCCTCGAGGTCACGCCTGAGGCCCTGCGCCGACTGACCGACGAGGCGATGCACGACATCGCGCACTACCTGCGGCCCTCTCACCTCGGCCAGCTCCGCAGGATCATCGACGACCCGGAGGCCTCGAACAACGACAAGTTCGTCGCCCTCGACCTGCTCAAGAACGCCAACATCGCGGCCGGTGGCGTGCTGCCGATGTGCCAGGACACCGGCACGGCGATCGTCATGGGCAAGCGCGGCCAGCAGGTTCTCACCGAGGGCACCGACGAGGCGGCCATCGCCCACGGGGTCTACGACGCCTACACCCGGCTCAACCTGCGCTACTCGCAGATGGCACCCGTCACCACCTGGGAGGAGCGGAACACCGGCTCCAACCTCCCCGCCCAGATCGAGCTCTACGCCGACACCGCACCCGGTCACGAGACGACCTACAAGTTCCTGTTCATGGCCAAGGGAGGTGGCAGCGCCAACAAGTCGTTCCTCTACCAGGAGACCAAGGCGGTCCTGAACCCTGAGCGGATGCTCGCCTTCCTCGACGAGAAGCTCCGCTCGCTGGGAACCGCAGCCTGCCCGCCCTACCACCTCGCGATCGTGATCGGTGGCACCAGCGCGGAGTTCGCGCTCAAGACCGCCAAGTACGCGTCTGCCAAGTACCTCGATGAGCTGCCCACCACGGGCGACGCCGCGACGGCGCGCGGCTTCCGCGACACCGAGCTCGAGGAGCGCGTGCTCGAGCTGACCCGGAACTTCGGCATCGGCGCGCAGTTCGGCGGCAAGTACTTCTGTCACGACGTGCGGGTGGTGCGCCTGCCCCGCCACGGCGCCTCCCTTCCCGTCGCCATCGCCGTCTCCTGCTCGGCCGACCGCCAGGCGCTGGGCAAGATCACACCAGAGGGAGTGTTCCTCGAGGTCCTCGAGCGGGACCCCGCCCGGTTCCTGCCCGAGACCACCCACGAGCACCTCGACAGCGACGACAGTGCCGAGGACGTCGTGCGCATCGACCTCAACCGGCCGATGGACGAGATCCGCTCCGAGCTGACGAGGTACCCCGTCAAGACGCGCCTGTCGCTCTCGGGGCCGCTCGTCGTCGCCCGCGACATCGCCCACGCCAAGATCAAGGAGCGGCTCGACGCCGGGGAGGGCATGCCGCAGTACCTCCGGGACCACGCCGTGTACTACGCCGGCCCTGCCAAGACGCCCGCGGGCTACGCCAGCGGCTCCTTCGGCCCGACGACGGCCGGCCGGATGGACTCCTACGTCGAGCAGTTCCAGGCCGCCGGTGGGTCGATGGTGATGCTCGCCAAGGGGAACCGCTCCAAGCAGGTGACCGACGCCTGCAGCGCCCACGGCGGTTTCTACCTCGGCTCGATCGGCGGCCCCGCGGCGCGGCTCGCCCAGGACTGCATCAAGTCGGTCGAGGTGCTCGAGTACCCCGAGCTGGGGATGGAGGCCGTGTGGAAGATCGAGGTCGAGGACTTCCCAGCGTTCATCGTGGTCGACGACAAGGGCAACGACTTCTTCGCCGAGACGGCCAAGCCGATGGCGATGAGCATCAGCAGGCGACCGGGCCTGCTCTGACAGGAGGACAGCATGGACACGAGTGCCTTCGACGACCTTCTCGAGGCCAACCGCGAGTTCGCCAAGACGTTTGCGCTGAGCGGCTTCGACGGCGTCGCCCACGCCGGCGTCGCCATCGTGACGTGCATGGACTCGCGGATCGACCCGCTCGGCATGGTGGGCCTCAAGCCGGGTGACGCCAAGATCTTCCGCAACCCCGGTGGGCGGGTCACCCCGCAGGCCCTCGAGGCCCTCGTGCTGGGTGCGCACCTGCTCAACGTCAACCGCATCCTCGTCATCCCCCACACCCGCTGTGCGATGGCTTCCCACACCGAGGAGCAGCTCCACGAGGCGGTCAGCGAGTCCGCCGGCCAGGACGCCTCGTGGCAACCGTTCGGCGTTGTCGAGGACCAGGTCGAGGCGCTGCGGCAGGACCTCGCGAAGGTGCGCTCGCACCCCCTCATCCCCGAGTCCGTCGCCGTGGGCGGGTTCCTCTACGACGTCGACACCGGGCTGCTCGCCCCGGTCACCGGCAGCAGCGACGACGAATCGGCGTCCGCCTGAGGTGAGGCTGGCCTACGGTGGGGGAACCGCACCACCCGGGAGGGCCGATGGACGACGCGCAGCGCTGGCTCACCGTCGCCGCCGACGTGCTGAACGAGCCTGACCCGTTCACCGCCGAAGAGCTCCTGGTGCTGGCACTCCGGCGCTGGGGCCATGCCTACCTCACCGTGCGCACCGAGACCTCGCCCGCGCCCCAGCCCGAGGAGGTGGAGTTCTTCCCCGGGCCGGAGTGGCGGGACTCCCCGGCGTGGGCCTCGGCCGTGCATGACGCCGCTTTCGACCAGCCGCTCTACGCCTACAACGTCAGCACCCGCACCGACCAGCCCGCCACCCTGGAGGGCGTCGTGGCACAGGGCTGGGGCCTGTCTGAGCGGGCGGTCGACCTCATGGAGCAGCTCGGCTTCACGCGCCACCAGATGACCATCCCCCTCGCGCTGAACCACCATGGCGCACGAGATGCCTACGCCCTCGTCAGCGAGTCGCCGTACACCGATGCCGACCTTGCCCGTGCAGCGGCCATCCAGGCGCTGGTGACGGGTCTCGACAGCCACATCCGTCACCTCGCCGCGGCGGCACAGCTCGCCTGCGCAGCCCCTGACCCCACGGCGGTACACCTGACCCCACGAGAGCGGGTCGTGCTCGACCACATCGCCCGCGGCGCCACCGTCGACGGCATTGCGGCCCGGCTGCGCATCTCGCGACGCACCGTGCACAAGCACCAGGAGCACCTGTACAGGAAGCTGGGCGCTGTGGACCGCCTCTCAGCAGTCCTCAGCGCCCAGCGTCTTGGTCTGGTCAAGGCCCCCGAGCGGTGACCAGACCTCCCCCCTGATTTCTTCTCGTCCCCGTCAACGGCAGAGACACCGGCTCACCCGACGCCCAGGACGTCTGGCGAACCCCCCAAGCGTCGCGCACGGCACGAAGGCCCGCCATACGCAGGGGTGCGTAGGGCGGGCCTGTGCGACAGTGGCCGGGCAACCGCCGGAAACCCAACGGCCTCTGGCGGTCCCCTGCGGGCTCCCGCAGGCGGGTCAGAGCGCCAGGCGCGCCTTGACGACCTCGACGAGCCGCTCGGCCACGGCCTGCGCCTGCTCCTGCTCGGCTGCCTCCACCATGACGCGCACGACGGGCTCGGTGCCGGACTTGCGCAGCAGGACGCGCCCGGTGCCTCCGAGCGCCTCTTCCTCTGCCTTGACCGCGGTCAGCAGCTCTGCGTCGGAGTCCACCCGCGACTTGTCGACGCCCTTGACGTTGACCAGCACCTGCGGCAGGCGGGTCATGACCGTCGCGAGCTCGGCGATCGGCCGGCGCGTCTCCGCGACACGCGCCGCGAGCATCAGGCCGGTGAGCAGGCCGTCGCCGGTCGTGCCGTGGTCGAGGAAGATCACGTGGCCGGACTGTTCGCCGCCGAGCGAGAGCCCCGAGCGGCGCATCTCCTCCAGGACGTAGCGGTCGCCGACCCCGGTCTGGACGACCTTGATGCCCTCGCGGTCCATGGCCTGGAGCAGGCCGAGGTTGCTCATCACGGTGGCGACGAGGGTGTCGTTCGCGAGTGCCCCGCGCGACTTCATGGCCACCGCGAGGATGGCCATGATCTGGTCACCGTCGACCTCGTTGCCACTGCTGTCGACGGCGAGGCACCGGTCGGCGTCACCGTCGTGGGCGATGCCGAGGTCGGCTCCGCGGGCGACCACGGCCTCCTTGAGGTGGGTGAGGTGGGTCGACCCGTAGCCGTCGTTGATGTTGAGGCCGTCGGGCTCCGTCCCGATCTCGAAGACCTTCGCGCCCGCCAGTCGGAACACCTCCGGCGAGACCAGGCTGGCCGCGCCGTGCGCGCCGTCGATCACGATGGTCAGGCCGTCGAGCCGGTTGGGCAGCACGGTGAGCAGGTGCGCGATGTAGCGGGTGTGGGCGTCCCGCATGCGGTGGATGCGGCCGACGTGCGCGCCCGTGGGCCGCTCCCACGCCTGGTCCACCCGCGCGGCGATGTCGTCCTCGACATCGTCGGGCAGCTTGTGTCCGCCCTCTGCGAAGAACTTGATCCCGTTGTCGGGCATCGCGTTGTGCGAGGCCGAGAGCATCACGCCGAAGTCGGCGTGGGTGTCAGCGGTGAGGTACGCGACCGCGGGCGTCGGCAGCACGCCGGCGTCGTAGACGTCGACTCCGGCGGAGGCGAGGCCGGCCACCACGGCGGCGGACAGGAACTCTCCGGATGCCCGGGGGTCGCGGCCGACGACCGCCTTGGGGCGTCGCCCCTTCGCGAGCGAGGCGTCACCGAGGACGTGCGCGGCCGCCACCGAGAGACTGAGGGCGAGCTCGGCGGTGATGTCGATGTTGGCCAGACCGCGGACGCCGTCGGTCCCAAAGAGTCGTGACATGTGGGGGTTGAGCCTTTCGGTCAGCGGCCGAGGGCGGCATACGGCTGGGTCGCCGAGCGGCTGGGCCGGGGGGAACGCATCTGGGGAAACCTACTCCTGAATGCGCCAATGGCGGCACCCGAGTGTGTCGGGTGCCGCCACGGGCGGCCAGCGCAGACCAGACAGGGGTCAGCGCTTGGAGTACTGCGGAGCCTTGCGGGCCTTCTTGAGACCGGCCTTCTTGCGCTCCGGGACGCGGGCGTCGCGGGTCAGGAAGCCGGCCTTCTTCAGCGCCGGACGGTTCAGCTCCTCGTCCACGCCGTTGAGCGAGCGGGCCACGCCGAGGCGGACCGCGCCGGCCTGGCCGGAGGGGCCACCGCCGTGGACGCGCACGAGCACGTCGTAGGCGCCGTCGAGCTCGAGCACCTTGAGGGGCTCGTTGACGATCTGCTGGTGGACCTTGTTCGGGAAGTACTCCTCGAGCGAGCGCCCGTTGATCTTCCACTCGCCGGTGCCGGGGACGATGCGCACGCGGGCGATGGCCTGCTTGCGACGACCGGTGGCGGCGCCGGGCGCGGAGGCGCTCGGCCGGCGGACGGATTCGCCGGAGACGGTGCCCTCGGACTCGGAGGTGTACTCGGTCAGCTCGACGTCGTCGGCGGCGTCGATGTTCTCGGTGGTGTCAGCCACGAAATATCCTCAATTCGCTTTCTGCACAGGCCCTTGCGGACTTACTGCGCGACCTGTGAGATCTCGAAGGGCTGCGGCTTCTGCGCAGCGTGGGGGTGCTCGGCGCCGGAGTAGACCTTGAGCTTGGTCAGCTGCGCGCGGCCGAGGGTCGTCTTGGGGAGCATGCCGCGGACGGCCTTCTCGACGGCCTTCGCGGGGTTCTTGGCGAGCAGCTCCTGGTAGGACTGGGCCTTCAGACCACCCGGGAAGCCGGAGTGGCGGTAGGCCTTCTTCTGCTCGAGCTTGGCGCCGGTGAGGGCCACCTTGTCGGCGTTGATGATGATGACGAAGTCACCACCGTCGACGTGCGGGGCGAAGGTCGGCTTGTGCTTGCCGCGCAGCAGGATGGCGGTCTGGCTCGCGAGGCGGCCCAGCACGACGTCCGTCGCGTCGATCACGTGCCAGGTGCGAGTGACCTCGCCCGGCTTCGGGGTGTAGGTGCGCAAAGTGGTTGCCTTACGTGTGGTCTTCCAGTGGTCGTGTGCCGCGGGCTCCGGGAGGCGTTCCGGCCGCCCCCAAGGGCGCGCGGCACAACAGTGGTCAAGTCTACGGGCGTTGAGCCGCCCGCCCAAATTTCGGCCCCGGACCCCGGATACATGGTCTGACCTGCGGTTTTACCCGCGCACACTCTCTGTGCACAGATCTTGTGCAAAGAGAGTGTGCACAAGTATTGTGCATGCATGACCTCCTCGCCCACCCCCGAAGCGTCCGGCGACCTCACCGGCCTCCGCCTCGACGCGAGCTCGCTGCGGGTCCTCGCGCACCCCCTGCGCTCGCGCCTGCTGTCGCGGCTCCGCGTCGGGGGGCCCGCCACCGCGACCGACCTCGCGGCCGCGCTCGGCACGAACTCCGGCGCCACCTCCTACCACCTGCGCAAGCTCGAGTCGGTCGGGCTCGTCGCCGACACGGGCCAGGGAGAGGGCAAGCGCCGGCTCTGGAGGGCCGCGACGGACTTCCACTCCTACTACCCGAGCGACTTCGAGGGCGACGAGGACTCCGAGACCGCCCTCAACTGGCTGTCCCGCGACTACGTGCGCCACTTCTCGGAGCAGGCGGAGCGGTGGCTCGATGCCTCCCCCACCTGGCCCGCCGACTGGCAGGACGCCTGTGGCAGCAGCGACGACATGGTCCTCGTGACGGCGGAGCAGCTCCAAGAGATGCGCGACGAGATCGGCGAGGTCGTCCGCAGGTACCGGCGCGTCGGCCAGGGCAACCCCGAGGCCAAGCGCATCGCCGTCTACCTCTTCGCCTACGCGCTCGACCTCGACAAGGCGCCGCAGCAGAAGGCCGCCCAGACACGGCGCCAGCCATGACCGCCCACCTGGGCCCGCGGGCCGCCCGCCGCGTCTTCCTCACGCTGACCGTCACCCGCTGGTTCCCCGTCGGCCTCGTCGTCGGGCTCTTCACGCTCCTCCCCCTCGAGCGCGGGCTCACCGTCGCCCAGGCTCTGACGGCCAGCGCCCTCAGCGGCTTCGTGGTGTTCGCGCTCGAGCTGCCCACCAGCGGCTTCGCCGACGCGTTCGGGCGCCGTCCGGTGTTCGTCGCCGCGGCGGTGGTCAACGTGTTCGCGGCCGTGGCCTACCTCGTCGCGCAGACCTTCTGGATGTTCGCCCTCGCCGCGTGCCTGATGGGCCTCTTCCGCGCGCTCGACTCCGGCCCACTCGAGGCGTGGTACGTCGACACCGTGCACGCGAGCGAGCCAGGCGCAGACGTCGACGGCGCCCTCTCCGCGCAGGGCACGCTCCTCGGCGTCGGCATCGCCGCCGGAGCACTGATCTCCGGCGGCCTCGTCTGGTGGCACCCGCTCACGGGCCAGTCCGCACTGCTGCTGCCCGTCGCGATCTTCGTCGCGCTCAACGTCGTCCACCTCGTCGCCGTCCTCGTCCTGCTGCGCGAGCCGCGCACCCACGTCGACGCCACCGGCGCCCGGCGGGCCCTCCAGTCCGCCAAGGAGGCGCCCGGGGTCGTCCGCGACGGCCTGGGGCTGCTGCGGCACAACCGCATCCTGCGCGGCCTGGTCATGGTCGAGGTCTTCTGGTCCGTCGCCATGGTGGTCTTCGAGACCTTCCAGCCGATCCGTCTCGCCGAGATGCTCGGCAGCGAGGAGCAGGCCGGCGCGCTGATGGGCCCGGTGGCCTCCGCCGGCTGGGGTGTCTTCGCCCTCGGCGCCGCTCTGGCCGGGCTGCTGTCGAAGCGGCTCGGCGTGGCGCGGACGGCCATCCTCGCGCGGACGCTGAACTCGCTCGGCGCCGTCGTCATGGGGCTCGTCGCCGGCCCGGCAGCCCTCGTCGCGGCCTACCTGCTGACCTACGGCCTGCACGGGGGCAACGGCCCCATGCACAGCGCCCTCCTCCACCGCGAGGCGCAGGCCCGCAACCGGGCCACCGTGCTCTCGATGAACTCGATGATGGCGTTCGCCGCGTTCAGCATCGCCAGCCCGCTCCTCGGCGTGCTGGCCGAGGGGTCCTCCAACCAGGTCGCCATGGTGACGGCCGGGGCGGTCAGCCTCATCGGCGTCCTCTGCTACCTGCCCGCGCGGCGCCGGGAGCGCGAGGTGCAGCGCCAGCCCGTGGGGGAGCCGGCCGCCGTGCCGCGATAGCGGGCGGCGCGGTCGCCGCTGACCCCGCTCGCCACCACACTGGGCCCATGAGCTACCCGCCACCCCTCTACACCAGCAACGAGGGCGAGGCCTCGGCCTGGCTCCGGCCAGCCTGGGAGGCGCCCGACCTGGAGAGCGTGAACACGGAGGTCCACTACCTCGCCACCGGCGCGACCACGGGCGGGCTGTTCGGCCTGTACCGCTACGACATGTCGGCGGCGCGCAGCGGACCAGAGCCGCACTTCCACAAGACGATGTCCGAGTCGTTCTTCGTCCTGTCCGGCACGCTGCGCCTCCACGACGGCACCGGCTGGCGCGACCTCGAGACGGGCGACTTCGCGCACGTGCCGCCCGGCGGCATCCACGGCTTCCGCAACGAGTCCGGCGAGCCCGTCTCGGTGCTCCTGCACTTCGCTCCCGGCGCGCCGCGCGAGACCTACTTCGAGGCGGTCGCCGAGGTCTCGCGCGGCGAGCGGGCGCTCACGCCGGAGCAGTGGACCGAGCTTTACCGCCAGCACGACCAGTACATGGTGTGACCGGCGTGCGGAACTTCCTGCTCGGCCTGCTCGCCGGCGTCCTCGTGGTCATCCTCGGCACCGGCGCGCTGGTCCTCTCCGCCAGCCGGCCCACCGGGGCAGCGCAACCGGCCCCCCAGCAGTCCGCGCCCCCACCGGCCAGCACCCCGCCGGCGGACCTCCGCAAGGGTGAGACGTGGCTGCAGGACGTCGACCTCAGCAGCGCGACGGTCGTGACGCCTGACGGCCCCTTCTCGGACGTGCGCGCGAACGGGACCGACGTGCGCGTCACCGCCCAGGGCCTTCGGGTCGGCCACCTTCGCCTCGAGGCCACACTCCCCTTCGCGGCCGCGGCGCGTCAGATCGACGGCGGCGTCGAGCTGTATGCCGCGGGCGACGGCCGCGCGGGCGTGCGCCGGACCGCTGGCCTGGCGGGTCGCGCGGTCACGCTCCGCGCGACCGGGACGGTCACTGCGGTCGGCGGTCAGCTGGTCATCGAGCCGGAGGCCGTCGACCTCGGCGGACCGGACTTCCTCGACGCGGCGCTGTCAGCCGCAGCCCGGAGGCTGGTGACCATCCGGCACACGGTCGAGGGACTCCCCGAGGGCATGCGGCTGACTCGGGTCACCGTGTCGGACAACGGTTTCCGCGCCACGCTCGAGGGCAGCAACGTCACCCTCGCCTCCTGAGCCGCTCCCGCTACCGCTGCACGAACACCGCGACCGTCCGTGCGGGCACCATGGCTGAGCCGGTCGAGGCGTCCCACTTCGACGTCTTGACCACGGCGTCGGAGCCCTGCGCCTGCACCGGTGACAGCGCGAGCGAGGCGCCGGCGAGGCCCGCGACCTTCTGGGTCACGGCCTCGTCGGAGGCGTTGAACACCACCACGAGTCCTTTGAGGGAGCGGTCGGCGTCGGCCCCCTTGGTGTCGTCGATCCGCATGGCCACGACGCCCTCGTGGGCGTCGGCGGTGCCGCTCGCCGGGAAGGAGACCTTGGTGTTGATCGCCTCCGCCGAGCCGAGCCGGAACAGCGGCGAGGAGAACCGCAGCCGCAGCAGGTCCTGCGCCTGCGCGCTGGCGGCCAGCACGTCGGCGGCGGCCGGCTTGAGCTTCGGGTCGGCGAGCAGCGGCTTCATGTAGGGCCACTTCGCCTCGTTGTCGGCCTTCAGTGGCAGGCCGTGGCCGAAGCCGTTGTCCCGGCCCGTCCAGTCGAGGGTGTTGAACCAGTCGCCGCTGTCGTAGCTGTTGCGGTCCAGCGACTTGCTGCGCAGCAGGTCGGCGCCTGCGTGCCAGAACGACGGCGTCTGCGACAGCGCCGTGGTCGCCAGCGACAGCGTGTTCATCCGCACCCGGTCCCTCATCGCGGTGGCCTGCGGCAGCTTGAACGTGAGGCTGTCGAACAGCGTCTCGTTGTCGTGGGCGTCGACGTAGGTGACCACCTCGTCGGGCTGGTCGG
>NZ_DATBMI010000017.1:0-39657 GCF_036554925.1 Pedococcus sp. | reverse complement strand
CGGCGCTCCTTGGAGAACCACTGCTTGATCTTGTTGCGCGCCCGCGGCGACTTCACGAACGTCAGCCAGTCGCGCGACGGCCCCGCCCCGTCGGCCTTGGAGGTCAGGACCTCGACGACGTCGCCGTTCTCCAGCGTCGACTCCAGAGGGACCAGCCGGCCGTTGACCCGGCCGCCGATGCAGTGGTGGCCGACCTCGGTGTGGACGGCGTACGCGAAGTCGACCGGGGTCGAGCCCGCCGGCAGCGCCACGACCTCGCCCTTGGGGGTGAAGACGTAGACCTCGCGGGCGTTGATCTCGAAGCGCAGGGAGTCGAGGAACTCCCCGGGGTCGGCGGTCTCCTTCTGCCAGTCGAGCAGCTGGCGCAGCCAGGCCATGTCGTTGATCGGGCCGCTGTCGCCGTCCTTGGCCTCCGGGCCCGGAGCGGTGGCGTCCTCCTTGTACTTCCAGTGCGCGGCGACGCCGTACTCCGCCCGGCGGTGCATGGTGTGGGTGCGGATCTGGATCTCGACCGGCTTGCCCTGCGGCCCGATGACCGTCGTGTGCAGCGACTGGTACATGTTGAACTTCGGCATCGCGATGTAGTCCTTGAACCGCCCGGGCAGGGGGTTCCACCGTGCGTGCAGCGCGCCGAGCGCCGCGTAGCAGTCGCGCACCGAGTCGACGAGCACGCGCACCGCGACGAGGTCGTAGATGTCCTCGAAGTCGCGGCCGCGCACGATCATCTTCTGGTACACGGAGTAGTAGTGCTTCGGCCGGCCCGTGACCGTGGCCTTGATCTTCGCGGACTTCAGGTCGCTGCTGACCTGCTCGCGGACCCCGGCGAGGTACTCCTCGCGGGCCGGCGCACGCTCGGCGACCAGGCGGACGATCTCGTCGTAGACCTTCGGGTAGAGCGTGGCGAAGGAGAGGTCCTCGAGCTCCCACTTGATGGTGTTCATGCCCAGGCGGTGGGCCAGCGGCGCGTAGATCTCGAGGGTCTCGCGGGCCTTGCGCTGGGCGGACTCGACCGAGACGTAGCGCCACGTGCGGGCGTTGTGCAGCCGGTCGGCCAGCTTGATGACCAGGACGCGGATGTCCTTGGCCATCGCGACGACCATCTTGCGGACCGTCTCGGCCTGCGCGGCGTCGCCGTAGGTGACCTTGTCGAGCTTCGTGACGCCGTCGACGAGCATGGCGACCTCGCGGCCGAAGTCCTTCTCCAGCTGCCCCAGCCCGTATGCCGTGTCCTCGACGGTGTCGTGCAGCAGGGCCGCGGCCAGCGTGGCCGGGGTCATGCCCAGCTCGGCCAGGATCGTGGCGACCGCGAGGGGATGCGTGATGTAGGCGTCGCCGCTCTTGCGCAGCTGACCACGGTGGGCACGCTCAGCCACCTCGTAGGCCCGCTCGATGACGGCAAGGTCGGCCTTGGGGTGCGTCGCCCGCACCGTCTGCAGCAGCGGCTCCAGCACGGGGTTGGCCCCGGGGCCGCGGGTGCCGCCGAAGCGGGCCAGCCGGGCCCGCACGCGCGCGGAGGAGGACGCCGGCGCGCTGGGCGTCTGGGCGGCCACTTCCTCACTCATGGACAGAGCCTACGTGATCCCCCCGGTCGGCTCAGTCGCCGCCGACCACGTAGAGGGTGTGGGTGTCGCGGCCCTCGAGCCGGGAGCGACCGTGGAGGAAGGCGAGCTCGACGACCGTCTCGACGGCGACGACCTCGGCGTCCGACCCCTCGAGCAGCTCGCAGGTCGCGGCCGCGGTGCCGCCCGTGGCCAGGACGTCGTCGATGACGAGCACCCGCTCGCCACCGACGAAGGAGTCCTCGTGGATCTCGATGGTGGCGCTGCCGTACTCGAGGTCGTAGGACACCCCGCGGGTCCTGCCCGGCAGCTTGCCCGCCTTGCGGACCGGGACGAACCCGATGCCGAGCTCGTGCGCCACGGCAGCGCCGAAGATGAACCCGCGCGCCTCGATGCCGGCGACCAGGTCGACGCTCCCGCGGCGGCGGTCCGCGATGTCGCGGACGACGGCGCTGAAGGCCGGCCCGTCGGCGAGCAACGGCGTCACGTCCTTGAAGACGACCCCGGGCTCGGGGAAGTCCGGGATGTCGCGCAACCGGCTGGCGACCAGGTCGGCCAGCGGCGGCTCCGCCGTCGAGGTGTCAGTCAGGGCATCGGTCATGGCGCTCCTCAGCGGCGGGACTTCGGCGTCCGCTTGGGCTGGTTGCGGGGGCCGGTCTGGGCGTACGGGTGGATCTTGCGCGGCGTGGCACCGCGGCTGCCGGCGCTGACGCTCTCGCGCTGCTCCTCCGCGTCACCGACCGCTGCGGCCTCACCCTCGGCGCCACCGGGCACCGTGGCCGGGACCGCCTCCTGCTCCGCAGCCTTTCGGGCGTCCTTGGCCTCGCGGGCGTGGAACTTGGCCGCGGCCCGCTCGAGGTCGAGCACCCGCGGCTCCTTCGCCCGCATGTGCGCGAGCAGCGGTGTCGCGATGAAGATCGAGGAGTACGCGCCGACGCCCATGCCGATGAAGAGCACCAGGGAGAGGTCGAGCAGCGTGCCCGGGCCGATCACCGTGAAGCCCATGACGAGCACCGCCGCGATCGGCAGGAGCGCGACGACCGTGGTGTTGATCGAGCGCACCACGGTCTGGTTGACCGCGAGGTTCGCGGCCTCGCCGTAGCTCATCCGCTTGTTGCCGAAGGCGTCCTGGGTGTTCTCGCGCACCTTGTCGAAGACGACCACGGTGTCGTAGAGCGAGTAGCCGAGTACGGTCAGGAAGCCGATCATCGTCGCGGGCGAGACCTCGAAGCCCGTCCAGGCGTAGATGCCGACGGTGATGACCATGTCGTGCACCAGCGCAGCCATGGCGGCGACCGACATCTTCCAGGTCCGGAAGTACAGGGCCATCACGATGAACACGAGCGCGAGGAACACGACGATGGCGCGCAGCGCCTGCTGGCTGACCGACTGGCCCCACGACGGGCCGATGAACGACGCGCTCACCTGGTTGCGGTCGACGCCGAACTCCTTGGCGAGCTCGGTGCGCAGCTCATCGCTCTGGGCCTCGTTCAGCCTCTCGGTCTGCACCCGGATGGTGCTGCTGCTCGTGCCCAGCCTCGTGACGTTGGCGCTCTCCCCCGGCGCGACCTGGGCCACCGCGTCCCGCGCCCGCGACTCGTAGCCGTCGGTGCTCGTGGCAGCCACGCGGAACTCGGATCCGCCGGTGAACTCGAGCCCGAGGTTGAGCCCGTTGACCACGAGCCCGAGCACGGCGATGGACAGCACCACCGCGGAGATGGTGTACCACCGCCGGGCGCGGGCAACGAACGGGATCGACCGCTTGCCGGTGTAGAGGTCGTTGCCGAACTGGCTGAAGCTGATCATCGCGAGCTCCCCTCGGCCGCGGCCGCGGCAGGTGTCGTGGCCGTGCGCGCAGCGGGCGTGGGGGCGAACCTGCCCCGGCCGACGTACCGCGTGGTGGTCTTGGCACCGAGCCGCTCCGGGCTCAGGCCCGACCACGGGTGGCCGCCGCCGAAGAACTTCGTCTCGGCCAGCAGGCCCATCACGGGGTGGGTGAACAGGAAGACCACGAGGATGTCGAGCAGCGTGGTGAGGCCCAGGGTGAAGGCGAAGCCGCGCACGCCCGAGGAGGCGAGGAAGTAGAGCACCACGGCGGCGAGGAAGTTGACCCCGTCCGCGGCGAGGATCGTGCGACGGGCCCGCTTCCAGCCGGTGTCGACGGCGGCCCGCAGCGGCCTGCCCTCGCGGACCTCGTCACGGATGCGCTCGAAGTAGACGATGAACGAGTCCGCGGTGACGCCGATCGCGATCACCAGACCGGTGACGCCGGCCATGTCGAGCCGGTAGTTGTGCGACCACCCGAGGATGGTGAGGCTGAGGTAGGTGAGCAGCCCCGCGATGCCGATGGAGGCCACCGTCACGAGGCCGAGCGCGCGGTACTGGAAGAGCGAGTACGCCGCGACCAGGAGCAGGCCGATGAGACCGGCGATGACGCCGAGCCGCAGCTGCTCACCGCCGAGGGTCGGGCTGATGTTCTCGCGGGTCTGGAGCGTGAAGGACAGCGGCAGGGCGCCGAACTTCAGCTGGTTGGCCAGCTCGCGGGCGCTCTCGATGGTGAAGCCGCCGGTGATCGAGGCCTGGCCGTTGAGGATGGCCTCGTTGAAGTGCGGCGCGACGATGACCTTGGAGTCCAGGGTCGCCGCCATCCGGTTGCGGGGGTCCTCCAGCGAGACCATGCGCTTGCTGGCCTCCGCGTACTCCTTCGAGCCCTCGGACTTGAAGGACAGCTGGATCTCGACCTCGCTCGACGGCTGGCCGTTGCTCAGCGGCCGGTAACCGGCGGAGGCGCTGTCGATCTGGTCGCCGCCCACGGTGACCGGGCCGAGGATGAACTTCTCCGCCCCGTCGTCCGAGCAGGTCACCAGCGGCTTCTCGGGGTCGTCGAGGACCTTGTCGAGGGCGCCGGGCTTCGCGCAGTCGAGCGCCTGGAACCGGGCGGCCACGTCCTCGGTGACCCAGGCGAGGTCGCTGTCGTCCTTGGGCTTGGCCTGGCCCGCCGGCGCGGAGGTGGTGGGCGACGGCTTCGGGGCCGCCGTGGTGGTCGCGGACGGCGACGGCGTGGTGGTGCCCTTGAGCAGCGCCTGCGGCAGCCCGCTCTTGGCCGTGGGGGTCGCGCCGGTCACCGTCGGCACCGGGGCCTTCGTGGTGGCAGACCCGGACGGGCTTCCCGTCGCCGTGCCGGTGGGCGTGCCCGTCGGCTGCGGCTGGGTCGTGCCGGCCGCGGCAGCCAGGACCGGGCGGAAGCGCATCTGCGAGGACTTCCGGATGGCCTCCTCGGTCTGCTTCGTCGGCTGGCCGGGCATGCTCACGACGATGTTGCGGTCGCCGCGGGTCGTGACCTCCGCCCCGGCCACGCCGTTGGCGTCGACACGCTGGACGATGATGTCGCGGGCCTGCTCGAGCTGCTCGCTCGTGACCGTGTTGGTGCCGACGAGGACGGGCTCGAGGACGATCTGGGTGCCGCCCTCGAGGTCCAGGCCGAGCTTGGGGGCGTACGAGCCGGCGCCGAAGACGTTGGCGCCGACGAGGAGGCCGGCGAGGAGTGCCGTGATCGCCGCGAGGGAGGCCAGCACCTTCAGCGGGCGGCGGGCATGCGGGTTCAGTGCCACGAGCAGGCCCCTACTCGCCGGCGCCGGTGGCCGGGGCCTGGGGCGAGGTGACCTTCATGCCGATGGCGCGGCGGTCGTAGCGCACGACGACGCCGGGGCTGATCTCCAGCGACGCCGAGGTGGCGTCGAGGGCCGTGACCCGGCCGAACAGGCCGGAGGTGGTGCACACCTCGTCACCGACCTCGAGGCTGCCCTGCAGGGACGCGATGTCCTTCTGGCGCTTGCGCTGGGTGAAGATCATCCACCCGATCAGCAGCAGTGGCAGCAGGAAGATCAGCAGGCTGGAGGCAGAGCCGCCGCTTGACATGGGTAGGTCCCTTCACGGATGGGGTGTGTCGTGCGCGCCGCGGAGACGGTGCCCGGGCACACATCAGACCCGGTGCGTAACCGGGATGACCGCACGAGTGTAGGTGACAGCCACCACAGCCACCAACGCACCGCCCCGGGGCCGCGTTCCAATTGTGACCTTTGGCTCGTGCAGCCAGACCCGGCGGCCGCGCCCTGCGGCCTGCCGGGTGGCCAGACACGGCAGGCCCCTCCCTGCATCCCGCCGGGTGGGCCGGTCAGGCGCCGAAGCGCCCCTCCCCGCCGTCGAGCGGGAGGGGGACCAGCCCGAGGTCGCCGCCGGCGGGCGGGGCCAGCCCCAGGTGCTCCCACGCGAGGGCCGTCGCGGCCCGGCCGCGGGGGGTGCGGGCCATGAAGCCCTCCCGCACGAGGAACGGCTCGGCGACCGTCTCGACGGTGTCGGACTCCTCCCCCACCGCCACGGCGAGGGTGCTCAACCCCACCGGGCCGCCGCCGAAGCGCCGGCAGAGCGCCTCGAGGACCGCGCGGTCGAGGCGGTCCAGCCCGCGGTCGTCGACGTCGAACAGCGCCAGCGCGGCGTGGGCTGCCGTCTCGTCGACGACCCGGTCACCATGCACCTGCGCCCAGTCGCGGACCCGGCGCAGCAGCCGGTTCGCGATGCGGGGCGTGCCGCGCGACCGCCGGGCGATCTCGCTGATCCCCCGGGAGTCGGCCTCGACCTCGAGCAGGCGTGCGGACCGCCGCAGGATCGACACGAGGTCGTCGGTGGCGTAGAAGTCGAGGTGGCCGGTGAACCCGAAGCGGTCCCGCAGCGGGGCCGGCAGCAGGCCGGCCCGGGTCGTGGCGCCGACCACGGTGAACGGCGGCAGCTCCAAGGGGATGGCCGTCGCCCCCGGCCCCTTGCCGACGATGACGTCGACGCGGAAGTCCTCCATCGCGAGGTAGAGCATCTCCTCGGCCGTCCGCGACATCCGGTGGATCTCGTCGAGGAAGAGCACCTCGCCCTCCATGAGCGAGGAGAGCACCGCGGCGAGGTCGCCAGCGTGCTGGATGGCTGGGCCGCTGGTCACCCGGATCGGCTTCTCGAGCTCGGCGGCCACGATCATGGCCAGGGTCGTCTTGCCCAGGCCAGGTGGGCCGGACAGGAGAACGTGGTCAGGGGTGCTCCCCCGGCGCTTGGCGGCCTCGAGGACCAGGGTGAGCTGGTCGCGCACCCGCGCCTGGCCGGGGAACTCGCTGAGCCGTCTCGGGCGCAGGGCCGCCTCGACGGTGCGCTCGTCGGCGTCTCCACCGGCGTCGACGATGCGGGCGGTCGCGTCCAGCGAGCTGTCCTCGTACATCTCGGAGGCGAAGCCGTCAGCGGTCACGGGGTCGGCCTATCGCCCGAGCTCGCGCAGCGCGGCACGGAGCATCTCGGAGACGTTGGGGCTCTCACCCGCGGCACCGGCGACCCGCTCCACGGCGTCGTCGGCCTGCTTCGCCGACCAGCCGAGCCCGACCAGCGCCTCGGTGACCTGCGCGCGCCACACCGCGGCGCCGGACGGAGCCGGCGCCGGGACGCCGTCGATGACAGCGCCCGGCAGGCCGATCTTGTCCCGCAGCTCCAGGACCATCCGCTCGGCGCCCTTCTTGCCGATACCGGGCACCTTGGTCAGGGCAGCCACGTCGCCACCGCTGATGGCTGCACGGATCCGGTCGGGGGCCAGCACCGAGAGCATCGCGAGGGCCAGTCGCGGCCCGACCCCGGAGACGGTCTGGACCTGCTCGAACATGTCCCGCTCAGGGTCACCGGCGAAGCCGTAGAGGGTCAGCGAGTCCTCGCGCACGACGAGGCTCGTCGAGAGCAGGGCCTCCTGGCCCCGGCGCAGCGACGAGGCCGTTCCCGGGGTGGTGTGGACCAGCATGCCGACCCCGCCCACCTCGACCACGACACGGTCGAGGCCGACGTGCTGCACCGGGCCTCGGACGGAGGCGATCACCGGGCGGCCGCCTTCGCGCCGGCGGCCTTGAGCCGGGCGCGCTCCGAGGCCGCGGCGAGGGCGAGGCGGGCATCGCCGCCTCCGCGCCAGAGGTGGCAGATCGCGAGGGCGAGGGCGTCGGCGGCGTCGGCCGGCTTCGGGGCGACCTCGAGCTCGAGGATGCGCGTCACCATCGCGGTCACCTGTGCCTTGTCGGCCCGGCCCGACCCGGTCACCGCGGCCTTGACCTCGGTCGGGGTGTGGGTCACCACGGGCAGCCCCCGCCGGGCACCGGCGAGCAGGGCGATGGCCGAGGCCTGGGCGGTCGTCATGACGGTGGGGACGTGGTCGGCGGCATACACGCGCTCGAGGGCGATGGCGTCGGGGTCGAAGCGGTCCAGCCACACGTCGAGCTGGTCCTGGAGGTAGGCCAGCCGCTCCCCCGTGTCACTGCTCGCGGGGGTGCGGACCACACCGACGGCGACCATGCCGAGGCGCCCTCCCGAGCCCTCGACCACGCCCAGGCCGCAGCGGGTCAGGCCGGGGTCGACGCCGAGCACACGCACGCTCACTCCTCACATCCGAACAGGTGTTCGGGTCGAACGCTACACAGCCCGGGCCGCCGACCACGGCACCAACACGCGCCTACTCGTCCTCGTCGAGCTCCGCGAGGACCTCGTCGCTGATGTCGCCGTTGGCGAAGACGTCCTGGACGTCGTCGGAGTCCTCGAGCGCCTCGACGACGCGGATCATCTTGCGGGCACCCTCCGCGTCGAGCGGGACCTGGAGGTTCGGGACCCAGGACGCCTCGGCGGAGTCGTAGTCGATGCCTGCCTGCTGGACGGCCTGGCGGACGGCCACGAAGTCGCTCGCCTCGGAGATGATCTCGAAGGAGTCGCCGAGGTCGTTGACCTCCTCGGCACCGGCGTCCAGCACGACCTCGAGGATGTCGTCCTCGGTCTTGTCGCCCTTGGGGACGATGACGACGCCCTTGCGGTTGAAGATGTACGCCACCGAACCGGGGTCGGCGAGCTGCCCACCGTTGCGGGTGAGGGCCGTGCGGACCTCGGCGGCGGCGCGGTTGCGGTTGTCGGTGAGGCACTCGATCAGGAGGGCGACACCGCCCGGGGCGTAGCCCTCGTACGTGATGTTCTGCCAGTCGGCACCGCCGGCCTCGGCGCCACTGCCTCGCTTGACGGCGCGCTCGATGTTGTCGTTGGGGACCGAGGTCTTCTTCGCCTTCTGGATGGCGTCGTAGAGCGTCGGGTTCCCCGCCGGGTCACCGCCGCCGGTGCGGGCCGCCACCTCGATGTTCTTGATGAGCTTGGCGAAGAGCTTGCCCCGCTTGGCGTCGATCGCGGCCTTCTTGTGCTTCGTGGTCGCCCATTTGGAATGGCCGCTCATCGCTTCTCCTCAACTCATCGCTGGTGCTGTGAAACCGCAGGCGATCTTACTGACCCGACCGCGAGTCCTCGGCGCGGGCGTCGCGGACCATCTGCACGAACAGCTCGTGGAACCGGTGGTCACCCGTCACCTCGGGGTGGAAGGACGTCGCGAGCAGCCGGCCCTGGCGCACCGCCACGACCCGCCCCGCGGCCGGCCCCTCCTCGACGGTGGCGAGCACCTCGACACCGGGCCCGCACTCCTCCACCCACGGGGCGCGGATGAAGACCGCGCGCAGGGGTGCCCCGCCGATGGCGTGGATGTGGAGGTCCTCCTCGAAGGAGTCGACCTGGCGGCCGAACGCGTTGCGCCGCACCGTGATGTCGAGGCCACCGAGGGTCTGCTGGTCGGCCCGGCCGTCGGCGATCCGGTCGGCGAGCATGATCATCCCCGCGCACGAGCCGTAGGCCGGCATCCCCGCGGCGATCCGGGCCCGCAGCGGCTCGTGGAGGTCGAAGGCCCGCACCAGCTTGTCCATCGTGGTGGACTCGCCGCCCGGGACCACCAGCCCGTCGACCTGCTCGAGCTCGGCGGGCCGGCGGACCGTGGTGGCGTCGGCGCCAGCAGCCTCGAGCGCCCGCAGGTGCTCGCGGACGTCGCCCTGGACGGCCAGGACACCGATACGGGGGGCTGTGGTCACCAGCGAAGGCTATGCGCCCACCCGCGCGCGCTAGCGTTCGGGGCATGGCCGACCTCGCAGCCCGCGCCCGGGACCTCGACACCCAGCACGCCGCCACCGACCGGCGCAGCCTGTTCCACCTCCCCGCGGGGGTGGTCTACCTCGACGGCAACTCGTTGGGGCCGCTCAGCCGCGGCGCCGAGGAGGCAGTCACCGACGCGGTGCGCCGGCAGTGGGGCGAGCAGCTGATCCGGGCCTGGAACGAGTCGGACTGGTGGGGCGCCCCCGAGCGGATCGGCGACAGGATCGGCGCCCTGGTCGGGGCCGCTCCGGGCCAGGTCGTGGTCACCGACTCCACGTCGGTCAACCTCTTCAAGGCCGTCGTGGCGGCGTCGCGCCTGCGCCCCGGACGGAGCACGGTGCTCACCGACCCGGACTCCTTCCCCACCGACCTCTACATCACGCGGTCGGCCGCCGACCTGCTCGGCCTGACGGTGGAGCTCGTCCCCGTCGGGGAGGCCCCGGCCCGGATCGCCGAGCTGGGCGACTCCCTCGCCCTCGCGTCCTACTCCCAGGTCGACTACCGCACCGGCGAGCTGTGGGACCTGCCCGCCCTGACGCGGGCCGCCCACGACGTCGGCGCCCTCGCCTGCTGGGACCTGTGCCACTCGGCCGGTGTGCTCGACGTCGGCCTCGACGACGGTGCGGCCGACCTCGCCGTGGGCTGTGGCTACAAGTACCTCAGCGGCGGGCCCGGCGCGCCCGCGTTCGTCTACGTCGCGACGCGGCACCTCGCCGGCTTCGACACCCCGCTCGCCGGCTGGAACGGCCATGCCACGCCGTTCGCGATGTCCCGCGAGTACACCCCCGCCCCGACGATCACCCGTGCGCGGGTCGGGACGGCCCCGATGCTCTCGGTGCTGGCGCTCGAAGGCGCGCTCGCGGCATACGACGGTCTCGCGGTCGGGCAGGTGCGCGAGCGGTCGCTGTCGCTGACCGGCTTCTTCCTCGAGTGCCTCGACGCGCTGGGGATCGGGCTGCCGGTCGCCACGCCAGCCGAGGAGGCGCGGCGCGGCTCCCAGGTCAGCCTGCGCCACCCCGAGGCGTATGCCGTGGTGCAGGCCCTGATCGCCCGTGGCGTGATCGGGGACTTCCGTGAGCCCGACATCGTGCGGCTCGGGTTCGCGCCGCTCTACCTCTCGCACGCGGACGTGCTCGCTGCGGCACAGCACCTCGAGCAGGTGCTGTCGCGCCGTGAGTTCGAGCGCGAGGACTACCGGACCCGCGCGGCCGTCACCTGAGGGTGGCGCCCGAGAGGACGAGCGCGCCGAGGAGCTCGTCGGCATAGAGGCGCTGGCGCCGCTCGCGGTTCTCGCTGCCCAGGAAGCGGCTGATCCGGTCGCGGCTGACCGTCACCCCGAGCTCGCCCGTGTCGGGCGAGTTCAGGCTGAGGTCGCTGGAGGCGAAGTAGCCCCGCTGCGTCACCGTCACGGTGGTCGCCGGCACGCGCCAGAGCGCGGCCGGCGACCCGTCCGGGACGAACTCGAGGAGCCCGTCATGCAGCCGCAGCACGCCGTAGACCCCGGTCAGCGTCGGGAAGAGCCGCCGCCCAGCCGTCACCCGGGCCTGCCACTCGTCGCGTGGCAGGCCCTCGGGTGACCCGTCCTCCGGCGCCTGGGACCCGGCGGGCCCGGTGGGCTCGGCGGGGTCAGTGGGCCCAGAGGGATCGGCCGGCAACGGGACTGCCTACCAGCCGCGCTCGGCGAGCCGGTGCGGCTGCGGGATCTCGTCGACGTTGATGCCGACCATCGCCTCGCCGAGGCCGCGGGAGACCTTGGCGACCACGTCGGGGTCGTCGTAGAAGGTGGTGGCCTTGACGATGGCCTCGGCGCGCTGGGCGGGGTTGCCCGACTTGAAGATGCCGGAGCCGACGAAGACACCCTCGGCGCCGAGCTGCATCATCATCGCGGCGTCGGCCGGGGTGGCGATGCCACCGGCGGTGAAGAGCACCACGGGGAGCTTGCCGGCCTCGGCGACCTCCTTGACCAGCTCGTACGGCGCCTGCAGCTCCTTGGCCGCGACGTACAGCTCGTCGTGCGGGAGGCTCTGGAGACGACGGATCTCGGCGCGGATCTGGCGCATGTGGGTCGTCGCGTTGGAGACGTCGCCGGTGCCGGCCTCGCCCTTGGAGCGGATCATCGCCGCGCCCTCGGTGATCCGGCGCAGCGCCTCGCCGAGGTTGGTGGCGCCGCAGACGAACGGCACGGTGAAGGCCCACTTGTCGATGTGGTTGGCGTAGTCGGCCGGGGTGAGGACCTCCGACTCGTCGATGTAGTCGACGCCGAGCGACTGCAGGACCTGCGCCTCGACGAAGTGGCCGATGCGGGCCTTGGCCATCACCGGGATCGAGACGGCGTCGATGATGCCGTCGATCATGTCGGGGTCGGACATCCGCGAGACGCCGCCCTGCGCGCGGATGTCGGCGGGCACCCGCTCGAGCGCCATGACGGCGACCGCCCCGGCGTCCTCGGCGATCCTCGCCTGCTCGGCGTTGACGACATCCATGATGACGCCGCCCTTGAGCATCTCGGCCATGCCGCGCTTGACGCGGGACGTACCGGTGGTGGGGGCGGTGGAGCTGGTCTGCTCAGGGGCGGACATGACGGCCTACTTCCAGTGGTGCAGCAGTGTGCAGGGGTGTGCAGGGGTGCGCTCAGTCTAGGACGCCTGCCCGGCTACTCCTGCACCGCTCCGCGGCCCCGCGAGGAGGACTGGCCACGCGAGGAGGACTGGCCTCGCGCCGAGGGCAGCTCGTCGTCGAACTCGATGGTCTGCGGCATGTCGGCGTGGCCCGCGAGCCGGAACCAGCGCACCACCGCCTTGCGGCGCATCCGCTGGACGTCCTTGACCGCGTCGTTGTGGAACCTCCTCGCGAGCTGCACGCGGAGGGCCGCCGCCTCCACGCGCGCCAGGGCCGGCTCCCCCGCCAGGCCCGGGTCGCCGCGGAGCTGCTCGACGAGCGTCGGTGTCAGCGCCACCTGGAGCGCCTCGGTCAGGTCGCTCTCGATGACCTCACGGCCCGCGAAGTGCTGGCCCTCGAGGAGGTCCTCGCCGGCGCGCTCGTTGTGGGCCTCGAGTGACTCCGAGGCGGCACCCGCCAGGATGAGCCCGCTGGCGGGGTCCAGGGCACCCGAGTTCGCCAGCTCGAGGGTGGCCTCCGCGCGACGGACGAGCTGGGCGTCGAGGGCGGAGAGGGCGCCCTCCACCCGGGCGTGCAGGCGGTCGAGCCGGGCGGCGCTGTAGGAGAGGTACCAGGCGATGCCGAGAAGGACGGCCACCACGGCGACGCCCCAGGTGACGGCGTCCATCAGAGGTCTCCTCCGCGTCCGCGGCCGCGCAGCAGCCGGGTCCACCGGGTGTCGCCGGCCTCGGAACGCACCCGGTCGGCGCCGTGGGTGACCATCTCGTACACCGCCAGGACCTCCTCGGCGACGACTGACCAGTCGAAGACCCGGGCTCGGCGCAGCCCCGCCTCGGTCAGCGCCGCGCGCGCGAGGGGGTCGCCCGCCAGCCGGACGACCTGGTCAGCGAGGGCCTGGGCGTCCTCGTTGCGGAAGGTCGCTCCGGCGCGCCCACCGTCGAGGACCCGGAGGAAGGCGGGCAGGTCGCTGGCGACGACGGGGGCACCGGCGCTCATCGCCTCGACGAGCACGATGCCGAAGCTCTCGCCCCCGGTGTGCGGCGCGACGTAGAGGTCCACCGAGGCGAGCAGGGATGCCTTGTCGTCGTCGCTGACCGCGCCGAGGAACTCGCTGGCCGCGGCGACGTCCGGCGCCATCCGCTCCCGGGCCGCGGTTGCGTCCCCCGGGCCGACGACCAGCAGCCGTGCGCCGGGGTACCGCTCCAGGACCGCGGGCATGGCCGCCGCGAGCACGGGCAGGCCCTTGCGGGGCTCGTCGATCCGCCCGAGGAAGGCGATCGTCGGGGCGCCCTCCCTGCCCTGCCACTCGGTGCGCGGGGTGGCCCGCGCGAACCGGTCGACGTTGACGCCGTTGGGGATGACCACGGCATCCCCGCCGAGGTGCGTGGTGACGGTGCGCCGGGCGTCCTCGGAGACGGCGATCCGGCCGGCGATCTTCTCGAGGCTGGGTCGCAGCAGCGGGTAGGCCGCCTGCATGGCGCGCGAGCGCAGGTTCGAGGTGTGGAAGGTGGCGACGATCGGGCCGTCGGCCGCCCACAGCGCCAGCACCGAGATGCTCGGCGTCACCGGCTCGTGCAGGTGGACGACGTCGAAGTCGCCGCGGTCGAGCCAGCGACCCACCCGGGAGGCGGTCACCGGCCCGAAGTTGAGCCGAGCGACCGACCCGTTGTAGCGCACCGGGATGGTGCGGCCGACGGACTCGACGTACCCCGGCAGCGGAGTGTCGTCGTCGGCGGGGGCCAGCACGCTGGCGTGGTGGCCCTGCCCCAGCAGGTGCTCGGCCAGGTCGCGCACGTGGAACTGCACTCCCCCGGGCACGTCGAAGGAGTACGGGCAGACGATGCCGACCCTCATCCCGGGTGCTCCAGGTCCTCGACGAAGACGCGCTGGAGCATGTGCCAGTCCTCGGTGTGCTCGCGGATGGCCGATCCCAGCACGTCGGCGCACTGCTGGGTCATCGCCGTCACCCGCTGGCGGGTCGTGCCCACCCGGGGGTCCTCCACCCGCGGGTGGAACGTGATGACGACCCGGTGGCGCCCCGGCCGGGCAGGGTCCGGCTCGTAGTGGATGGAGACCGGGTGCAGCGCGGCGCCGGTGGCCACCGTCAGGGCCGCCGGGCCCGCCGCCATCCGGGCCCGGTGGCCGCAGAGGTCCACCTCGAGGCCGCGGGCGGTGAGGTCGCGGTCGGCCAGCAGCGGCATGACGACCGGTCGGGTGAGGTGGCCGCGCAGCTCGGCGAAGACGTCGCCACCACCGGTGAGCGGCAGGATCGTCATCCCGAGCGACTCCCGGAAGGCGAGGAACTCGGCATACACCTCTTCCGGCCTGAGCCGCTCCGCCACGGTGACCACGGGCCCGAGGGAGCGAGTGCCCCACGCGCCGGCGAGGTCCCAGTTCCCGAGGTGGCCCAGGAAGCACACGACCGGCCGCCCGTCGGCCAGCTCCTGGCGCACCGGGCCGTCGCCGAGCACCCGCACGGCCTGCTCGATCTCGGCCCGGCTGCGGTCCGGCAGCCGGAACGCCTCGCAGTAGTAGCGGAGGTAGGAGCGCATCCCCTCGCGCACGAGGTCGTCCAGCTCCGCCGGGCCCAGCTCCGGCCGGACCCGGGCGTAGTTCGCCCGCAGCCGCTGCACGCCGTGGCCGTCCCTGGCGGTGGTGACGTCGGCCAGCCGGTCGAAGAGACCGTAGGCCGCGCGCTCCGGCAGGCGGCGCACCGCCGACCAGCCGAGGCGGTAGCCGCTGACGGCGAGGACGTCGCCGACCCTCTTCACGCGCTGCTCAGCGCCTGGCGGCGCACCGTGAGCATCCGCTGGGCCACCGTGATGAGGCTGGCCACCGCGAGCAGGGCCAGCACGACCGTGAGCAGCACCTCGGGCACGCCGAGGCCCACGAGGCCGGTGGCCGCGAGCACCGCGACCAGCCGTTCCGCGCGCTCGGCGATGCCGACGTTGGCAGTCATGCCCAGGCCCTCGGCGCGGGCGCGGGCGTAGGAGACGACCAGGCCCAGGATCAGGCAGGCGAGGGCGAGGCCGGCCATCAGGGTGTTGCCCTGCCCGGCGTACCAGAGGACCAGGCCGCCGAAGATGGCCGCGTCGCCGACCCGGTCGAGCGTGGAGTCCAGGAAGGCACCCCAGTTGCCGCTGCGACCCGCCAGCCGCGCCATGGTGCCGTCGAGGTTGTCGGAGAAGACGAACGCCGTGATGACGATGGTCCCCCAGAAGAACTCGTGCCGCGGGTAGAAGCCCAGCGCGCCGACGCACACCCCTGCCGTGCCGACGAGGGTCACGACGTCGGGGCTGACCCCGAGCCTGAGCAGGAGCTTGGCCACGGGAGTCAGCACCTTGGTCATGAAGGCACGGGCGTATCGGTTCAGCATGGTGCGCCCAGCGTACTGAGGGTGAAGGCGTTTCCCGGGGAGCGCCCCGTCAGCGCGGCCACGCGGCGACGAGCTGGGTGCGGACGTCCTCGAGCAACATGGGCAGCGCCTTGGTCTGGGCGATGACCGGCAGGAAGTTGGAGTCCCCACCCCACCGTGGCACGACGTGCTGGTGCAGGTGGGCCTGGACCCCGGCACCGGCGACCGCGCCCTGGTTCATGCCGATGTTGAACCCCAGGGGTGCGGACGCCTTCTCGAGGGCGCGGAGGCTGTCCCTGGTCAGGGAGGTGAACTCCTCGGCCTCCTCGTCGGTCAGGTCGACGTACAGCGCGACGTGCCGGTAGGGGCACACCAGCACGTGGCCGGGGTTGTACGGGAAGAGGTTCATCACGACATAGCAGTGCTTCCCGCGGTGGACGATCAGCCCCTCCGCGTCGTCGGCGCGCTGCGGGGCCAAGCAGAACGGGCAGCCCTCGCCGGCCGCCTCGGAGGGCCGGTCACCCTTGATGTAGGCCATCCGGTGCGGCGTCCACAGCCGCTCGAAGCCGTCCTCGGCAGCGGCGAACTCGCGCGCGAGCTCGGGAAAGACCCGCAGCCGCGCGTCCTCCTCCTGGCTCGGGTGCTCGGCCTCCCCGGACGGAGGCGCAGCACGCTCGTCGTCCGTGCTCACACCTGCACCCGGCCCTCGACGGCCTGCACGACCTCGGCGATGGCGTCGTCGACGGGGACGCCGTTCTTCTGCTCCCCGCTGCGGAAGCGGAAGGACACGGCGCCCGCGGAGCGGTCCTCCTCCCCCGCGATGAGCACGAACGGCACCTTGGCCTTGCTGGCGTTGCGGATCTTCTTGGGGAAACGGTCGTCGCTCTCGTCGATCTCGACCCGGATGCCCTTCTCCCGCAGGCGACGCGCCACCTCCTCGAGGTACGGGTTGTACTCGTCGGCGACGGGGATGCCCAGCACCTGGACGGGTGCGAGCCAGGGCGGGAAGGCACCGGCGTAGTGCTCGACCAGGACACCGAAGAACCGCTCGAGCGAGCCGAACTTCGCCGAGTGGATCATCACCGGCTGCTGCCGCGACCCGTCGGCGGCCTGGTACTCGAGGCCGAACCGGGCGGGCTGGTTGAAGTCGTACTGGATCGTCGACATCTGCCAGGTGCGGCCGATCGCGTCACGGGCCTGCACCGAGATCTTGGGGCCGTAGAACGCGGCGCCGCCGGGGTCGGGCACGAGCTCGAGCCCCGTCTCCTCCGCCGCCTCGCGCAGGACCCTGGTCGCCACCTCCCACTGCTCGTCGGTGCCGATGAACTTGTCATTGGCCTCGTCGCGGGTCGACAGCTCGAGGTAGTAGTCGTCGAGGCCGAAGTCACGCAGCAGCCCCAGGACGAACTCGAGCAGGTGCTTGATCTCCGCCGGCGCCTGCTCTGCCGTGACGTAGGAGTGCGAGTCGTCCTGGGTCATGCCGCGCACGCGGGTCAGGCCGTGGACGACACCCGACTTCTCGAAGCGGTAGACCGAGCCGAACTCGAACAGCCGCAGCGGCAGCTCGCGGTAGGACCGCCCGCGCGAACGGTAGATGAGGTTGTGCATCGGGCAGTTCATCGCCTTGAGGCGGTACTCGGTGCCCTCGAACTCCATCGGCGGGAACATGGTGTCCGCGTAGTAGGGCAGGTGCCCGGAGGTGTGGAACAGCCCGTCCTTGGTGATGTGGGGAGTCCCGACGTACTGGAAGCCCTCCTCGATGTGGCGGCGGCGGACGTAGTCCTCCATCTCCCGCTTGATGATGCCGCCCTTGGGGTGGAAGACGGCCAGGCCCGAGCCGAGCTCGTCGGGGAAGCTGAACAGGTCGAGCTCCGCGCCGAGCTTGCGGTGGTCGCGCTTCTCGGCCTCGGCAAGCCGCTCGAGGTAGGCCTTGAGCTCGTCCTTGGTCGGCCAGGCCGTGCCGTAGATGCGCTGCAGCTGCGGGTTCTTCTCACTGCCCCGCCAGTAGGCGGCGGCGCTCCGCATCAGCTTGAACGCGTTGCCGATCAGCTTGGTCGACGGGATGTGCGGGCCACGGCACAGGTCGCCCCAGGCACGCTCCCCGTCACGGCGGACGTTGTCGTAGATGGTCAGCTGGGCCCCGCCGACCTCGACGGAGGCCCCCTCCGCCGCGCCCTCGGCCGCGCCTCCCTTGAGCCCGATGAGCTCGCACTTGTACGGCTCGTCCTTGAGCTCTGCGAGAGCCTCCTCGTCCGAGATCTCCCGTCGCACGAAGGTCTGGCCCTCGTTGATGATGCGCTGCATCACCTTCTCGAGCTTCTTGAGGTCATCCGGGTGGAACGGGTCCTCGACGTCGAAGTCGTAGTAGAACCCGTCGCGCACGGGCGGACCGATCCCGAGACGGGCCCGGGGGTTGACCTCCTGCACCGCCTGGGCCAGCACGTGGGCGGTCGAGTGCCGGAGCACGGCGAGTCCGTCCTCCTCGTCGATGCGCACCGGCTCGACCGAGTCGCCCTCGGCGAGGACGTGGGCGAGGTCGCGCAGCTCGCCGTTGACCCGGGCCACCACGACGGCGCGGTCCTCGCCGAACAGGTCGGCCGCCGTCGTCTGCGCCGGCACCGCTCGCTCGCTCCCGGCGACGTTGACGGTGATCTGCGCAGACACGTGGGCACTCCTTGGAAGGGGGTCGAAGACGTCTCGATGCTATCGGCCGGTACCCGAGCGCTGCGCGGCAGTTCTCCGCCGCCGCCCCCGGGGGACGGCCACTGCGGGTGGCCCCCGTGGCCGCAGGCGGGGCCCGACTCACTCCTGGGTCTGCGCCGGCCCGCCGGTCATGTCGCGCACCCGCTCGGACAGGGGCAGCCGGATGGGGCCGCTGTCGGTGGGCACCGTCGCCTCGTCCCGCTTCAGGGCGAGCTCGCGGGCCAGGCGCTGGGCGTCGAGGATCAACGCTCCGTAGGCGGGCCAGGCGTGAGGGTCGTCCAGCGGCGTCTCCTTCACCTCCAGGCCCAGCTCGTCGAGCACGGTGATCGCCGCCTCGAGGTGCCGCTGCACCTCGTTCCTCTCGTTCTCGTCGGGAAGGCCGAAGTGCTCCACCGCCTCGCCGATCTCGTCCAGCGCCACGGCATACCGCTCGAGGAACTCTCGGTCCGGGGCCGGCTGCCGCTCGGCCTCGTCCGCGGCGTCGACCAGGGTGCGGGCGATCCCGGAGACCTGCCACTGGGTGCGCCGGACGGTCTCGACGGTGCGCTCGTAGCCGGCCCAGTCGATGTCGACGGGGCGTACCTCGTGTCGCGGGTTGAACCTGGTGCTCTCGCGCCCCGTGGCGATGGCCTCGAGCACGGTCGGGGCGCTCTGGACGATCTCGCTGCTCGTGTCGTACCAGCGGCGTGCGGCCTGGCCGTCCCACCCGCCGCGCAGGCCCTGTGCGACGTCGGTGAGCAGCTGGTGGACCCGCCTGGTCATGGCGCGCACCTCGTCGCGAGGCTGCTGGATGTGCAGCGGTGCGAACACCACAGCGTTGGTGGCCACCCCGATGACGCCTCCGGCGATGGTCTCGACGATGGTGAGGTAGGTGAAGTCGGTGTCGGTCCCCTTCACCGTCAGCAGGGAGAGCAGGACCATCGTCGGCACCTGGATGCCGTGGTCGCCGAGGCGGCGCCACCGCCCGATCAGCAGGGCGAGCACCATCACCGGGACCATGCTCCACCAGTGCACGCCGACCAGGGTGCCCACGAGCCAGGCGACGCCCATGCCGACGACCACGGCGGCGACTCGCTGCGCGCTCGCACCGATCGACCGCACCATGGTCCGGTCGACCACGAGCAGCGCGGCCATCGGCGCGTAGAACGGGGTCGGGCTGTCGAGCACTCGGACCGCGAACTGCCACGCGATGACGGTGGCGATCGCGGCCTTGAGAGCCAGCAGCGCGGCATCGCGCTCCGGCCCGGCACTGGCGAAGGCGGTGCGCGCCGCGCGCAGCCAGGCTCGCACCGCTGTCCTCGTTCTCCGGGCACGCTGGCGCCACGGCACCCCGGGCTCGTCCATGGCCCCGACTGTAACCCGAACGGCGACAGGCTCATCCGCCCGGCCGGCGGGCGGGCCCCGCCCGGGTCAGCCGGGCGTGGGTGTCCGACGTCAGGCGGCCTCGAGAATCGCCAGGACGCCCTGGCCTCCGGCCGCGCAGATCGAGATGAGCCCCCGTGCCCCCGTGCCCCGCTCGTGGAGCAGCTTCGCCAGCGACGCGACGATGCGGCCGCCGGTGGCCGCGAAGGGGTGCCCGGCCGCGAGGGAGGAGCCGGCGACGTTGAGCCGGCTGCGGTCGAGGGCGCCGATGGGCGCTGCGAGGCCCAGCCGGTCGCGGCAGAACGCCTCGCTCTCCCAGGCCGCGAGGGTGGCGAGCACGGTGGCGGCGAAGGCCTCGTGGATCTCGACGAGGTCGAAGTCCTGGAGGCGCATGCCGTTGCGCTCGAGCAGCAGCGGGAGGGCGTGGGCCGGGGCCATGAGCAGCCCCTCCGCGCCGTGCACGTAGTCGACGGCGGCCGTCTGCGCGTCGACGAGGTGGGCGAGGACGGGCAGTCCCCGGTCGGCGGCCCACGCGTCCGAGCCCAGGAGCACGGCGGAGGCGCCGTCGGTGAGCGGGGTCGAGTTGCCCGCCGTCATGGTGGCGCCCTCCCCCGCGCCGAAGACGGTGGGGAGGGCCGCGAGCTTCGCCACGGAGGTCTCCGGGCGGAGGGTGGAGTCCCGGGTCAGGCCGCGGAAGGGCGTGAGCAGGTCGTCGAGGAAGCCCCGCTCGTACGCGGCCGCCAGGTTGTGGTGGCTGGCCGCGGCCAGCTCGTCCTGCGCCTGGCGGCTGACGGCCCACTGCGCGGCTGTCTGCGCCATGTGCTCGCCCATGGAGAGACCGGTGCGTGGTTCGGTGTTCTGAGGGATGGACGGCAGGAGGTGCCCCGGGCGGAGCCGGCCCAGCGCCCGCAGCCGGTCACCGGTCGTCCGTGCTCGGTTGAAGGCGAGCAACGACTGCCTCAGGCCCTCGCTCACCGCGACGGGGGCGTCGGAGGCGGAGTCGGCACCCCCTGCGATGCCGGACTCGATCTGGCCCAGGGCGATCTTGTTGGCCACGAGGATGGTGGCCTCGAGACCCGTGCCGCAGGCCTGCTGCACGTCGAACGCGGGTGTGGTGGCGGCGAGGCTCGATCCCAGCACCGACTCCCTGGCCAGGTTGTAGTCCCGGCTGTGCTTGAGGACCGCGCCGGCCACGACCTCCCCGAGGCGCTCCCCGGTCAGCCCATGGCGGGCGACCAGCCCCTCGAGCGCCGCGGTCAGCATGTCCTGGTTGCTGGCGCCCGTGTACGCGCCGTGGGCGCGGGCGAAGGGGATCCGGTTGCCACCGATGACGGCGGCCCGACGCTGCTGCGGTGAGGGCATCACCGCACCGTAGCCGGTCAGTACCTGACGTAGCCCGCCGCGCTCGTCGAGGACAGGTGGGTCGTCGAGGTCCCCTGGTAGACCCAGCGGTAGTAGACGGCGCGTCTCGGCTGGAGCCTGACGCTGACGTAGCCGGTGCTGGAGGTCCGGTACGTCGTCCCGGAGCGCCACGTGCTGGTGCCGGCGTACCGGTACTGAAGGGTCACCGCCGCGGACCTCATCGCCGTCCCCGACCAGCTGGTGAGGCGTCCGGTGATGAGGTTCGGCCGGCCGGCCCTGACCGTCATCGTCAGCTTCGTGGGCACGCGGACCAGGACACCACTGCTGCCGGAGCCCAGCGTGGTCGTCGAACCCGGGTGGGAGAAGGCGAAGGTGCCCGGCCGTGCGGTGGCGTACCGGTACACCACCCGCCCCGACACGTCGGTGCGCAGCGCGGTCGTGACGGTGGACCACGTCGCGGAGCCGGCCCACCGGACCCGCAGCGTGACGGGGAGCCCCGCCAGGCCGCGGCGCGTGACCGGGTTGAGCACCGTGCCGGTGAGCGTGGTCGTCGAGCCCGCGGCCGCAGCGGCTGTGGTGGTCGTGGGCACGCGGACCAGCACCGTGGGACTGGTGGCGGCCGCGCGGACGCTGTCGCCGACGTAGGAGAGCTCGACGTACAGCGGGCTGCTCGGGGTGACCGCGTAGGACACCGACCCGCTGCCGTTGGTCGTCAGGCCCGCGCGGAGGGTCCAGGTGCTGCTTCCGTAGGGCCTCGTCCGCACCGAGACCGGCGCCCCTGCGACGGCCCCACCCCCGCTGCGGGTCAGCGTCCCGGTCACGGTGGCGGGACTCGTGCCGGAGACACGGACGGTGAGGGCGGTCGGCTCACGGGCCGGCAGGCCCAGCGGCGCCACCACGTCGAGGAAGGACGAGTCGGCGGTGTTCCAGTTCAGCGCGAGGAAGGACCCCGCGGACGGCGAGGTGTGGAAGTAGTCGTCCTTCTTGCAGTCCAGGAGCATCTCCTGGTCGAGGGGGCAGACCTGGCGCATGACCACCGGCCCGGCCCCGTCGTCGTCGTAGCACATCAGGTCGGACTCGTCCGTGCAGTGACCGGCCGCGCTCGGGTGGGGCGCGCTCTCGAGCACGCCGCCCAGGGTGTGCACGAGCTCGTGGGCGGCGACGGAGTGGTACGTCGGGTTCGACCAGCAGGCCTGGTCGATGCGGGTCAGCAGGCCATCGGGTGCATGGCCGTCGTTGTAGTTGCCGACCCTGCTGGTGTCGGGGTACATCTCGCCGACGCCGCAGATCGACGCTCCCTCCGAGAAGACGAGGTACTTGCGGTCCGGCGCCGTGAGCCCGGCGGCGCGCAGGGCGTCGAACGTGGCGTCGAGACTGGAGCCGAGGGCCCCCCTGGGCAGGCTCACCCGCTGGATCACGACCCGGCAGGAGGAGTCGGAGACCCAGCGGACGCGCCGACCCCCGCCGGTGGCGTCCGAGGAGACCGCGAAGACGTCGTCGACGGTGGCGACCTCGCCGCGGATGAGTGCCTCCACCTCGGGCAGACGGTCCGCCAACCCCTCCGCACGCGCGTAGACGACCTGCACGCGGTTGCCGTCGGTGCCGGTGCCGGTGCACGACGGCTCGACGTGCTGGGTCAGCATCGGGATCGCCGGGGTGCCCGAGGGAGCCGCCGCCGCGGACGGTGCGCCGTCCAGGGCCGTGACCTTGCCGCGCCCGGATCGCTGCAGCCGAGCCTTCCGGTAGAGCTCATCGGTGGTGAGCCGGCGCTTGACGTCGACGCCCGGCGGCGGCGCGTCCTCGTGGAAGGGGGCGAGCTGCGCAGCCTGCGCCGGCCGGCCCGAGCCGAGTCCCGCGCGGTCGTACGCCAGGGCCCCGGCGACCGCGGCCACCGGTGCCACCAGGAGGGACACCAGCACTGCCGCCTGGACGAGTCTGCGCACCGTCGGGCCACCTGTCGCCGGAGGGGCACGGGGCAGTCGCCCCGCGTCGGGCGCGCCGGGACCGGCCTCTGCGGCGGGTCCCGGCACGCGAGCGAGAACCTAGTGGCCCGTGCGCGGTGGACGTGGGAGCGTGACGGCTGCGTCACGCTCCCGCGGGGCAGATCCGGCCGAACGGACGAGGCCGCCCCCGGACGTTGGGGCGACGGTCAGCCGCGGTCCTCGCGCAGCAGGGTCTGCCCGTCGTCGGTGACGGTCCAGAAGGGGTTGTGGGCGACCTCCCACGGATGGCCGTCGGGGTCGACGAAGACGCCGGAGTACCCGCCCCAGAAGGTCTCCGCGCCGGACCGGCCGATGACCGCCCCGGCCCGGCGGGCCTCCTCGAGCACGGTGTCGACCTCCTCGGGCGAGCCCACGTTCAGGGCCAGGGTGACTCCGCCCCAGCCGCCGGAGTCCTCGACCGCGCTGTCCTCCGCGAGGGCGGCGCGGTCCCACAGCCCGACGATGAGCCCACCGGCCTGGAAGAACACGACGTCGTCGTTGTCGTCGCCACGCTCCCAGCCGAGGCTCTCGTAGAACTCGCGGGCCCGGTCGAGGTCGCTGACGCCCAGGGTGACCAGGCTGAGACGCTGTTCCATTCAGCCATCCCACCACGGCCGGAGCGGCAGCCCCGCCGCGCCGCGCCCGTCGGTGCGCACTGCGAGCACCTGGTGCAGCTCGACCCCGCCGCGCTCGAAGCCCAGGCGTGAACCCGCCATGTAGAGGCCCCAGACGCGGGCGGTGGCCTGCCCCACCTCCTCCACGCAGGCGTCCCAGTGGTCCGCGAGGTTGCGGCACCACTGGGCCAGCGTGAGGGCGTAGTGCTCCCGCAGGTTCTCCTCGTGGCGGACCTCGAGACCTGCGTCCTGGGCGGCGGCGATGACCGCCCCCGACCCGGTCAGCTCGCCGTCCGGGAAGACGTACCGGTCGATGAAGGCACCTGTGGGCCGCATCCGGTTGTCGGGGCGGGTGATGCAGTGGTTGAGCAGCAGCCCACCGACCCGCAGCCGCTCCCGTATGCCGCGGAAGTAGGCGGGGTAGTGCCGCACCCCGACGTGCTCGGTCAGGCCGATCGACGAGACGGCGTCGAAGCCGGACTCCTTGATGTCGCGGTAGTCGCTGAAGCGCACCTCGGCGAGCCCACCCAGGCTCTCCTCGTCGATGGCCCGCTGGGCCCACGCCGCCTGCTCCCGCGACAGGGTGGCTCCGATGGCCCGCACACCGCGCCGCGCGGCATACCGGACCATCCCTCCCCAGCCACAGCCGATGTCGAGCAGCCGGTCGCCCTCCTGCAGCCGGAGCTTGTCGAAGACGAGTCGGTACTTGTTCTCCTGGGCCTCCTCCAACGTCGCCGCCTCGTGCGGGTAGCAGGCGCACGTGTAGGTCATCGACGGACCGAGCACCCGCTCGTAGAAGGCGTTCGAGACGTCGTAGTGGTGGCGGATCGCCTCCGCGTCCCGCGTGCGGGAGTGGCGCAGCCCCTCGGCCACGCGGCGCCACCGGGGCAGGGCCTCCTGCGGCGGCGGGGGCGGCGGGCGCAGCAGCTCGGTCCCGAGCGAGCGGGCGATCACGGGCAGCAGCCGTGGTGGGGGCAGCCGGAAGCGCACGTCCTCCAGGGCCCTGAGCAACGGGTAGGGGTCGCCCGGGTGCACCCCGGCGAGGTCGAGGTCACCCGACACGTAGGCCCGCGCCAGACCGAGGTCACCGGGGGCGGTCACCAGGTAGCTGGCCCCGCGCGGTGCCAGCAGGTGCAGGCCCAGCTCGGCGTCCGGTGGGCCGGCGGCGCTGCCGTCGTATGCCGTGAACCGCACCGGCAGGGGACCGTCGGTGACGGTCTCGATGACTTCGGCGAGGCTGAGCCGGGGCTGGTCGGGCTGCGGCCCGCGGGCCTGCTTCAGGGTCGTCACTTGCGCTGCACCGCCTTCGTGTAGAGGTCCAGGAGCCGCCGGTCGGGGTCGTAGCGCCGCTTCAGCGCCGCATAGGTCTCGCCGCCGTACAGGCGGTCGAACTCGTCGCGGTCGTAGTAGGCGTCGGAGTAGAGCGACTTGTGGCCGTGCACGCGGGTCACCTCGGCCTCGATGAGCCGGTTGGCCTCGCCCGGGGGCGCGGACGGGTCGGCGGGGACCGTGGACCAGAAGCCGACGTTGACGTAGGTCTGCCCGGCACGGAGGGGGTAGAGCGGCCACGGGCGGTCGCCGCTGGTGGCCGTGGCCAGCTCTCCCGAGGCCTCCCGGAGGCGCAGCGGGCACAGCCAGACCGGCTCGATCGGGACCTCGCGCAGGAACCAGTGCAGGAACTCGGCACACCGCTCGAGCGGGACCTCGACGTCCTGCACGACCCGCTCCTGCGGCGGCCGCCCACGCCGGGCGTCGAGGCGGGCGGCGACGTGGAAGCGCTGGTCGAGCGCGACGAGCTTCCAGTAGGTGCTGCTGCGCCGCCAGCGCCGGGGCCACAGCTGTCGGATCCGCGGGTCCTGGGCGCCGAAGGCGCGGCTGCACCAGAACCAGTCGGTGTCCCAGCGCCACAGGTAGTCACGGGTGGTGAGCCGGTCGTGCCGGGGCCTGGGCTCGTCGTGCCGGATCGACTGGTAGTAGACCAGCTGGCCCGTGTAGTCGCTGACCGGGCCGGGGACGTCGGTCTTCGCACCCAGGCAGAGGTAGGACTCGGTGGCGCTGAACACGACACCGTCGAGGTAGTCGACGCGCTCGCCGTCGTGGTGGCCGGTGTCGACGATCGCTCCCAGTGCCGCAACCAGGTCGTCGACCGAGTGGAAGCGGACGTGTCGCAGGGCGACGAAGGCCTGCACGGGCTCGAGCTCGATGCGCAGGCGCGTCGCGTACCCGAGGCTCCCGTAGGAGTTGGGGAAACCCCGGAAGAGGTCGGCGTGCTCCCCGTCCGGCCGGGCGGTGACCACCTCTCCGGAGCCGGTCAGGATGTCCATCTCCAGCACGGACTCGTGGGGCAGCCCGCACCGGAACGACGACGACTCGATGCCGAGCCCGGTGACCGCGCCCCCGAGCGTGATGGTCTTCAGCTGGGGCACGACCAGGGGCACCATTCCGTGGGGCAGGGTGGCGTCCACGAGCCGCTCGTACGTGCACATGCCGGCCACGTCGGCGGTGCGGCCCCGCGGGTCCACCGAGAGCACGCCCGCGAGACCAGAGACGTCCAGCCCTGGTGCCGTCGGACGCTCGCGCGCCCGGAACAGGTTGGACGTGCGCTTGGCGAGCCGGACCGGGGCGTGGGGCGGGATGGCCCGGAAGCTGGCCACCAGCCGGGCCACGGCCGCACGGTGCTCGGCAGGGGAGCCGGACTCCCCCGCCACCCCTGGCACCGACGTCACCCGGTCAGCCACGCTTCGAGGCTAAGGCGAGCCGGGGCCCCGCGTCAGCCGGATTCCCCGACCGCGCCGGCCGGAGCCTCCAGCGTCCCAGCGCAGGTCGGCTCCCTCGTCAGCCGGAGACCTCCACGGGGTCGCCCACACTGACCCGCCCCGGCGTGCGCACCGCGGCATACACACCTGGGCAGCCACGGGGCACGGAGGTGACGTCGAGCTCGACCTCCCCCACCCTCAGGACCGCGCCGATGGCGTCGGTCAGCTCCCCCGGGGCCAGGGTGACGACGAGGTTGGCCCGGGTCTCGGGCGTCACGTCCTGGGCCGCGATGACCTGGACGGGAGCCCGCTTCCGGCGGTCCCCCGCCACGCCGTCGGGCTCGATGTCGGCCACCGGGAGCTCCTGGCCGGCCTCGCCCTTGACGGGGTAGATGTGGATCTCCGTCAGCAGCGCCGCGCTCATGGCTCCACGGTAGTGCCGCGGGTACGGCACCATGGCGCGAGTGACGGACGAGGAGCTCCAGCAGATGGCGAACCGGCTGCTCGAGGCGCCGGGAGTGCGTGCGGTCATGCTGGGCGGCAGCCGCGCCCGCGGGGACCACACCCCTGAGTCCGACTACGACCTCGGTCTCTACTACGAGACGCCCCTCGACGTGGCCGCACTCGAGGCGCTGGCCCAGGAGCTGGGCGGTCCCACGGCGTCCCTGACCGCGCCAGGGGCCTGGGGCCCCTGGGTGAACGGCGGCGGCTGGCTGCGGATCGCGGGCGCCGACGTGGACTGGATCTACCGGGACCTCGTACGCGTCCGGCGGTCATGGGCTGACGCGCAGGCGGGTCGGTACGGCTTCCACTCCCAGGCGGGCCACCCGCTCGGCGTCCCGGACTTCGCCTATGCCGGGGAGGTCGCTCGAGGCATCGTGCTGGCTGACGCGTCCGGCGAGCTGACGTCCCTGCAGCGGGCGATACGCGACTACCCGCCGGCGCTGGCCGACGCCCTGGTGGCGGGCCTGTGGGAGGCGGACTTCCTCGTCGCCAACGCGCGGAAGGCGGTCTCCCGAGGAGACACGACCTTCATCGCCGGGTGCCTGTTCCGCGTTGTCGAGCTGTGCGCCCACGCGGTCCACGGGCGTTCTGGCCAGTGGGTGACGCACGAGAAGGGTGCGGTCACCTCGGCGGACCGGCTCTCTGCCGCCCCTCGCGACTTCGGCGCGCGTGCCCACGGCATCCTCGCCGGGGTGGGCAGCAGCCCCGGGCAGATGTCGACGGCGGTCGTCGCGGCGGAGGAGCTGGTACGGGCGACCCGGGCAGCCTGCGACGAGTAGGAACGTCCTCGTCGAACGGCGCCGCGGGCAACGACGAAGCCCCTCCCGAGACACCGGGAGGGGCTTCGACACGTCGGGCCTGGCACAACGGTCGGCGTGGTGCCGGACCATCGGTGGGCCATGTGGCGGTGGACGTGAAGGGACTCGAACCCCTGGCCTTTCGCGTGTGAAGCGAACGCTCTAACCAACTGAGCTACACGTCCAGTCCCGTGCGGGCTCACGAAGGATAGCCGCACGGGGACCCGCAGGTGAAATCCGGGGGTCAGAGCCCGGGGAGCCGGAGCACCTGCTCCTCGATGACGTCGGGCAGGAACCCCGGGACACCGGTGAGCAGGAAGAGCGCGTAGAAGATCAGGCCGACGACAGCGGCCGTCAGCAGCGCTGCGACCCCCTTGACCCACAGCGGCTGGGGCCGCATCCAGTCGTTCCACGCGCGCAGCTTCTCCCGGCCGAAGTCGAGGAGCCGCTTGGCCCAGTCGAACTCGGAGGCGAGGATGCCGACGCCGATGAACACGACGAGCCAGCCCGGCCCGGGGAACGGCACCATCACGAGGCCGGCGACGGTCACGACGGCGCCGATGACCCCGACCACGGTGCGGTAGACGCGGTTCGAGTGGGGGTTGGACCGGATCCGGCGCCGCCACGCCCAGTCGCGCTCCTCGGCCTCCGGCTCGCTCACGGGCATCACGGGTCCATCCGCTCGGCCGACATCGCGGCGAAGACCTCGGCCACCTGGGCCGTGACGGGGCCCGGCGCCAGCTCGCGGTCGTCGACCCGGTCGATGGCGAGCACGTCCTTGGTCGAGCTGGTGATGAAGACCTCGTCGCAGTCCCGCAGCACGGACAGCGGCAGGGGCTCCTCGCGGACCTGCAGTCCCGCCTCGCGCGCCCACTCGATCGTCAGCTCGCGCGTGATCCCGGCCAGGCACCCGGAGTCCAGTGGCGGGGTGAGGACGACGCCGTCGCCGACGACGAAGATGTTGCTGCCGGTCCCCTCGCACAGCTCGCCCCTGGTGTTGCCGAAGACCGCCTCGACCGCGCCCCGCTCCTTGGCATGGGCGAGGGCGACGACGTTCTCGGCGTAGGACGTGGTCTTGAGCCCCGCCACTGCGCTCCGCTCGTTGCGCACCCACGGGACGACGGCCAGCGCGGCACTGCGCGGCGGCCGGGGCTGTGGCCCGGCGGTGACGATGTAGGTCATCGGCGAGTCGTCGCGGTCCGAGCCCAGCGGTCCCGCGCCTCCGGTGACGGTGTACCGCAGCCGGCCGAAGGCGATCGGGTCGCCCGCCCCCAGCACGGCGGCGACACCCTTCTCGACCAGGCCGTGGTCGGCGGCGGGCAGACCGAGCCCGGCGAGGGTGCGGTCGAGCCGACGGGCATGGCGCGTCATGGCGAAGACCGCGCCGTCGACCACCTTGCACGTCTCGAAGGCGCCGTCGCCCACGGTCACGCCGTGGTCGAGCGCGGCCACCGCGGGCTCGTCCCACCCCACGAGGGAGCCGTTCACCCAGACCCGCACGTCGCTGCTCATGCCAGCACCCTTCCAGAAGCCAGACCGATCAGGCGAGCGGCTTTCAACTGTGTCTCCTCCCATTCGGCCTCGGCGTCCGAGGCCCACGTGATGCCCGCCCCGGTGCCGAAGCGCAGCCAGCGCTGCCCCTCTGCGTCGCGCTCTGCCCAGAACGTCCGGATGCCCACGGCGAGTTCCGCCTCTCCCCGATCGACGTCGACCCACCCGATGGCGCCACAGTACGGCCCGCGCGGAGCCGCTTCGAGGTCACGGATGGCCGTCAGGGCGCTCGACTTGGGCGCCCCGGACACCGAGCCGGGCGGGAACGTCCCCTCCAGGATGTCCGCCCACCGCACGCCCTGCCGCAGCTCCCCCGACACCGTCGAGACGAGATGGACGAGGCCCGGGTGCTCCTCGGGCGCGCACAGGTGGTCGACGCGGACGGTGCCGGCACGGCACACGTGGTGGAGGTCGTTGCGCACGAGGTCGACGATCATGACGTTCTCGGCGTAGTCCTTGGGCAGCATGCCCGGGAGCTGCGCCGCCGTGCCCTTGATCGGCCGGGACTCCAGGCGGCCACCGGACCGCAGCAGGAAGGCCTCCGGGGAGGCGCAGACGACGTCCAGGCCCGCCTCGGGGACGTGCACGCGTGCTGCGTGGGGGGCCGGGTTGCCTCGCGAGAGGAGGTGGGCGAGGCCGTCGAGGTCCGCGGAGTCCTCCAGCCGGTGCGAGAGCACCCGGCAGAGGTTCACCTGGTAGACGGTGCCCGCCTCGATGCGGCGGCGCACCTCCCCGACCCCCTCGAGGTATGCCGCGTGGTCGAGGCTGGAGAGCCACTCCCGGTCGACGGGCGCCCAGGCCACCGGCACGGTGTCCGGCACGTCCCGCTCGACGCGGCCGAAGCGGGCGGCCGTGACGGTGCCCTCGAAGTCGGCCACCACCGCCCAGAAGCCCCTTCCGGGGCCGTCGAGGGCGGCCACCGCCGCGTCGCCCACGCGCACGTCGACGAGGTCCCGCGCCACGAGGGAACCGAAGCGGGCGTGGGTCACGGCCCCGATCATAGGCAGGCGCCTAGACTCCCCCGTCATGCGCGCTCCCCCGGCCTCGGCCGTCCTCGCGGCGGCTCTCCTGGCCACGGCCTGCACACCGAGCGCCGGCGCCGGCGCCCCGGCCGACCAGCGCGCACGGACCTCCACCCCAGCCGCGTCCAGCCCGACGCGCGCGACCGGGACGGCGACCACCACGAGGGCTGCCTCGCCGTCGGTGACCGCGGCGACCCCGGCGGCGGACCCGCGCACCCTCACCCTGGCCTTCGGGGGCGACGTGCACTTCGAGGACTACCTGCGGCCGGTGGCCAGGGACCCCCACGGCCTCGACGAGCTGCGGGGCACCCTCGGGGCGGCCGACCTGTCGATGGTCAACCTCGAGACCGCCATCACGGAGCGGGGCGCTCCCATCGGCAAGGAGTTCCACTTCCGGGCGCCCGCCTCCGCGCTGGACACCCTCGCGAGCGCCGGGGTCGACGCGGTGAGCATGGCGAACAACCACGGGGCCGACTTCGGAGCCCAGGGCCTGCGTGACACCCTGGCCGCCAGGCGCGCCAGTCCCCTGCCCGTCGTGGGCATCGGTGCCGACGAGGACGAGGCGTTCGCCCCGGCCACGCTGGAGGCCAAGGGCCTGCGGGTGGCCGTCCTCGGCGCCTCACAGGTGTTCGAGATGACACTGGCGAACTGGTCGGCGGATGCCGACTCCCCGGGGATCGCCAGCGCCTCACCGCTGGGACGGCTGCGCACGGCCGTGCAGCGCGCTGCGTCGACCCACGACCTGGTCGTGGTCTACCTGCACTGGGGACTGGACTACCAGGCGTGCCCGGACTCGCTCTCCACCCAGACCGCGCAGGCCCTCGAGGCGGCCGGGGCCGACGTCATCGTCGGCGGCCACTCCCACCGGGTCAACGCAGCCGGCTGGCTGGGACGCTCCTACGTGGCCTACGGGCTGGGCAACTTCGTCTGGTGGCGCAGCCGGGAGCCGGACTCGCGCACCGGGGTGCTGACCCTCGAGGTCGACGTGGAGAGCGCGCGCGGGACCCGCCGCAGCGCCCGCAGCGCCGTGACCGGGGCGACCTGGACCCCCATGCTCATCGGCACGGACGGCATACCGCGCGTGCCGTCGGCGTCGGACGGCCGGCGCCTGCACCGCCTGTGGGAGCAGTCCCGCTCGTGCTCGGGACTCGACGCCCGCCCGTGACGGGAATGAAGCCTGCGCCGGCTCCGTTACGATAGTTGAAATCGCAACGACCATTCCGAGGAGCGCGAGCAGATGCAGTTCGGCATCTTCACCGTCGGGGACGTCACCACCGACCCCACCACCGGCACCACCGTGTCCGAGCACGAGCGCATCAAGGGCACCATCGCGATCGCGAGGAAGGCCGAGGAGGTGGGCCTCGACGTGTTCGCGACCGGCGAGCACCACAACCCGCCCTTCGCGGCCCCCGCCAACCCGCCGGTGCTCCTGGCGCACATCGCCGCCCAGACGGAACGGATCATCCTCTCGACCGCGACCACGCTGATCACCACGAACGACCCCGTGCGGCTGGCCGAGGACTACGCCTACCTCCAGCACCTCGCCGACGGCCGCGTCGACCTCATGACGGGGCGCGGCAACACGGGGCCGGTGTACCCGTGGTTCGGCAGGGACATCCGGGACGGCATCCCGCTCGCCGTCGAGAACTACGCGCTGCTGCGCCGCCTGTGGACCGAGGAGGCGGTCACGTGGAGCGGGAAGCACCGCACCCCCCTGCAGGGCTTCACCTCCACGCCGCGCCCACTCGACGGCATCCCGCCCTTCGTCTGGCACGGCTCGATCCGCTCACCCGAGATCGCCGAGCAGGCCGCCTACTACGGCGACGGTTTCTTCCACAACAACATCTTCTGGCCCATCAGCCACACGAGGCAGATGGTCGACCTCTACCGCCGCCGCTTCGAGCACTACGGCCACGGCTCCGCGGACCAGGCGATCGTCGGGCTCGGCGGGCAGGTCTTCATGCGCCGGAACAGCCAGGACGCCGTCCGCGAGTTCCGGCCCTACTTCGACAACGCCCCGGTCTACGGCCACGGGCCGTCGCTGGAGGACTTCAGCCGGGAGACGCCCCTCACCGTGGGCAGCCCCCAGCAGGTGGTCGAGAGGTATGCCGCGATGGCCGACCACGTGGGCGACTACCAGCGCCAGCTCTTCCTGATGGACCACGCCGGCCTGCCGCTGCGCACGGTGCTGGAACAGATCGAGATCCTCGGCAGCGAGGTCGTGCCCGAGCTGCGCCGCATCGCCGCCGCGCGCAAGCCCGCCCACGTCCCGGACGCCCCCACCCACGCCTCGCGGCTGGCCGCGCTCGGCGCGGTGGAGGTGGCCCGATGACTGCCCGTCGCATCGTGGTGGTCAACGGAGGGCTCGGTCAGCCGTCGAGCACCCGGCTGCTCGCGGAGCGGCTGGCCGCGGCGACCTCGGACGCGCTCCTCGAGCACGGGGTCGAGGCCGACGTCGAGATCGTGGACCTGCGGAGCCTTGCGCACCCACTCGCCGACGCCGTCGTCACCGGGTTCGCCACCGGAGCGCTGAAGGACGCCCTCTCGGCGATGTCTGCCGCTGACGGCGTCATCGTGGTGAGCCCGGTCTACCAGGCCTCCTTCAGCGGTCTCTTCAAGACGTTCTTCGACGTGCTGGACGAGGGCGCCCTCGCGGGGACGCCGGTCCTGCTGGCGGCCACCGCCGGCACGGCCCGGCACTCCCTGGTCATCGAGCACGCCCTGCGCCCGATGTTCGCCTACCTCAAGGCCGTTGCCGTGCCCTCGGGGGTCTTCGCCGCGTCGGAGGACTGGGGCAGCGTCCGGGCGGAGCAGAGCCTCGGACGCCGGGTCGAGGCGGCAGCGACGGAGCTCGCAGCCCTCGTGGCCGCCCGACCCGAGCGTGCCGCCGGCGGGGCCTTCGACGACGTCGTGCCGTTCGACGAGCTGCTGGCCGGGTCCTGACCCGGCCAGCGACTGACCCGGCCAGCGACTGACCCGGCCAGCGACTGCCCCGGGCCGCAGCTGACTCGGGCCCGTTGCCCTCTCGGGACCTTCGGCACCGGCGGGTCCCCGCATGTCGCGCGACGATGGAGGTGACCACCGGAGCGGACAGGGAGGTACGCCATGAGCCCCGCGCTCATCGTCTACGAGTCCATCCTCGGCAACACCGAGGAGATCGCGCGGGCCGTCGCCGACGGGCTCGGCAGGAGCCACTCCGTCACGGTCAGCGAGGTCGGCCGGGCACCGGACGTCGTCCCCGAGGACGTCGACCTGCTCGTGGTCGGTGGCCCGACCCACGCCTTCGGCCTGAGCCGACCCGAGACCCGCAAGGAGGCAGCCGACCAGGCCACCGGCCCGGTGCCCTCGGGCGGGCGCGGCCTGCGGGAGTGGCTCGAGGCGCTGGCCCCCTCCGAGACGCCCACACCGTTCGCGACGTTCGACACCCGCATCAGCCAGCACTTCCCCGGCTCGGCAGCGAAGAAGGCCCACAAACGCTTGCGGGCCAAGGGCTTCCGCAGCCTCGAGGAGCCTGAGAGCTTCATCGTCCACGGCAAGCCCGCGCGCCTCGCCGAGGGCGAGCCCGACCGCGCCCGCAGCTGGGGCGAGGGTCTGGGCAGGCGGCTCGACGACGTCGGCGGCGTGTCCGCGAGGAGGGCGTGATGGCCGCCTCCGACCGTGGCGCCCTCGTCGTCGGCGTCGACGGGTCCCCGGGCGGCGAGGCCGCCCTGGAGTGGGCCACGGACGAGGCGCGCCGCCGCCACCTGCCCCTGCGCCTGGTCCACGCCACCAACGTCGACTACCTCGTGGCGGCGGCGATGCTCAGCCCGACCGACGTGACCGACGTTCCCGACGAGCTCGTGGAGGAGGCCAGGGCACGGGTCCAGGCGGCTGCCCCCGACGTGGACGTCACGGCGGAGGCCTCGACCCAGTCGGCAGCGCGTGCGCTGGTGGAGCGGTCCGTCGGGGCCGAGGAGGTCGTCGTCGGCAGCCACGGCAAGGGTCCGGTGCGCGGGGCGCTCGGCTCCGTCTCGCTCCAGGTGGCCATGCATGCCCGCTGCCCGGTGGTCGTCGTCCGTGGCCACGAGCCGGGCATGGCAGCCGGGCCGGTCGTGGTCGGCGTCGACGGCTCGGCCCTCTCGTCCGAGGCTGTCGGGTACGCCTTCGAGCAGGCCTCCCTGCGCGGGGTGCCGCTGGCCGTCGTCTACGCCTGGTGGATCGAGTTCGTCGAGGGCGTCGTCGTGACCACCCCCGGCACGCCCCACTGGGGGGAGATCCGGGAGCGGCAGCGCCTGGCCGTCTCCGAGTCGCTGGCCGGGTGGCGGGAGAAGTACCCCGACGTCGAGGTCGAGGTCCACATCGAGCACGGCCGGCCGACGGACGCCATCGTCGCCAACAGCGAGCGGGCGTGCCTCGTCGTGGTCGGTGCCCGGGGGCGCGGCGGGTTCGGCGGGCTGCTGCTGGGCTCGGTGAGCCACGGCGTGCTGCACCGGGCGCACTGCCCGGTCGCGGTCGTGCGCTCCCGCTGACGGTCGACCGGCGTCACGGCCGTGTGCCGCGTGCGCGACGCATGCGGCCCACGGCGTGGTGAGCACGAGCGGGCACGAGCGGGCTCGAGCGGGTCAGCCGGTCTCAGGAGGGCTTCGGCGCACCGGGGCGGGCATAGCGCACCCACACGATCGTGGTGCACATCACGGCCCAGGCGATGCCGATGGCGTAGAACGTGGTCGGCGACATGATGGTCAGGCCCACGCCGAACAGGAACGGGCCGAACGCCGCGATCGCCGCGGTCCAGCCGATGACGCCGCCCGCCTGGCGGCGCTCGAAGATCATCGGCATCTGCTTGAAGGTCGAGGCGTTGCCGATGCCGCTGAAGAGGAAGATCGCCAGCATCCCCCAGAGGAAGGTGGTGAAGTCGCTGCTGAGGGCTGCGGCGGAGGAGGTGTCCGGGACGAGCGCGGTCATCGTGAACGCGATGGAGCCGACCAGCCCGATGCCCGAGATGAGGCTCCACACCGCGCCTCCCATCCGGTCGGTCAGCGGGCTGAACAGCACCCGTGCCGCCGCGCCCACGAGGGGGCCGAGGAACACGTACGCGACCGGGTCGGGCACCGTGTAGCCCTCGACGAGCAGTCGGGCACCGGCTCCGGCGCCCTGGACGATGTCGGGGTTGCCCGCGCCGTAGAGGTTCTTCATGAGCAGGCCGAACTGCGCCGCGAGGCCGGAGAACGTGCCGAAGGTCATGATGTAGACGAGCGTCATCCACCAGGTGTCCTGGTTGCGGAAGATGTCGACCTGCTGCCGGAGGTTGGCGGTGATCGGCACCGACCTGAGCATCGTCCACGCCAGGGCCGCACCGATGAGGATGAACGGGATGTAGATGAAGGCGGCGTTCTGGTACCAGACCTCGGTCGCCGGCTTGCCCGGGAGGCCCTGCATGGTCTGGGACCCGCCGAGGAACCCGACCATGCTGAAGCCGATGATCCATGGCGTCAGCAGCTGCACCAGCGAGACGCCGAAGTTGCCGATGCCCGCCTGCAGGCCCAGGGCCGTGCCCTGGAGCCGACGAGGGAAGAAGTAGCTCGTGCTCGGCATGAACCCGGAGAACGCGCCGCCGCCGATGCCGGAGAGGAAGGACAGGGCCAGCAGCTCCCAGTAGGGAGTCGTCGGGTCCTGCACCCGCACCCCCCACCCGAGGACGGGGAAGACCAGCAGCAGCGTGGTGAAGGTGACCAGCTTGCGCGTGCCCAGGATCGGTGGCAGCACCATCCAGACCAGGCGCATCAGGCCACCTGCCAGGCCGGGCATCGAGGTGAGCCAGTAGAGCTGGGTCTGGCTGAAGTCGAAGCCGAGGTTGGTCAGCTTGGGGGCGATCGCGCTGGCGAGGAACCACGACGCGAAGCACAGCGTCAGCGTGAAGGTCGTGATCCACAGCGTGGTCCAGGCCAGCCGCCTGTCCCAGGCCTGCTCGTTCTCGGGGTCCCACGACTCGAGCCACTCGCCCCCGCGGCGGGTCTCTGCGACGTTGCTCATGCGCGTGCCTCCTCGGGCTCACGGTCGGTCAGCCCGCCGGCAGCCAGCTGCGTCGGCGGGGTCTCCAGGTGGGTGGCCAGCTCAGGTGACTTCTCGTGCAGCATGTGCACGACGGTCCAGTGCATCCACAGCGAGCACACGACCGTCAGCAGGAACAGCACCGCGAAGGTGCTCGACGGGAAGCCGGTCCACTGCTGCGTGTAGGCGAACAGCGGCGGGAGGAAGAAGCCCCCGAGCCCGCCCAGCATGCCCACGAGCCCGCCCACAGCACCCACGTCGTGGGGGAAGTACTCGGGGATGTGCTTGTAGACAGCGGCCTTCCCGACACCCATCGCGCAGCCCAGGACGAACACGATGACGGCGAAGGGGACGATCCCCATCGCGTAGGGCAGCACCTCGCGGGCCCCCGTGCGGGTCTGGACGACGATGTGGCCGTTGGGCATCGCCAGCACGAGCGTGCACACCATCATCACGCCGAAGGTCCAGTACATGGCGCGGCGGGCGCCCCAGCGGTCCGAGAACCAGCCGCCCACCGGGCGCAGGAGCGACGCCGGGAAGATGAACGACGCGGTGAGGAGCGCGGCGGTGCTGAGGCTGACGTCGAAGTTGTCGACGTAGTACTTCGGCAGCCAGGCGGCCAGGGCGACGTAGGCACCGAAGACGGCCACGTAGTAGAGGGCGAAGCGCCAGACGCGCAGCTGGCGCAGCGGCTGGAGCTGCTCCCTGAGCGACCGCCCCCGGCCGGGCATGCGGTCCTGGCTGGGGGTGATGACCCACGTGAGGACCGCCAGGACCACCAGGAGGACGGCGTAGATGATCGGCACCACCCGCCAGCCGCCCTGCACGAAACCGAGGTACGTGCCGCCCGCCGTGCCGGCGATCAGCGCCGGGCCGATGAACTTCGTGATGGAGGCGCCGACGTTGCCGGCGCCGAACACGCCGAGCGCGAAGCCCTGCCGCTCGCGCGGGAACCACGCGGAGTTCCAGGCGATACCGGCGCTGAAGGAGTTGCCGGCGAAACCCACGAGGAAGGCGAGCACGAGGAGCAGGCCGTAGCTGTCTGCCTGCGACACCAGGTAGGCCGGGACTGCGGTGAGGGCCAGCATCGCGGCGAAGACCTTCCGGCCCCCGACACGGTCCGTGACCATGCCCGCCGGCAGACGCCACAGGGAGCCGTTCAGCACGGCGACCGCGGACAGCCACGACAGCTCGACGTCGCTGAGCCCGAACTCCGCGCGGATCGGGATGCCGAGGATCCCGAACATCAGCCAGACCGCGAACATCACCGTGAAGCTCAGCGTCGACATCACGAGGACACGGGTTGCGCCACTGCTCGTCCGCCGGTCAGCCTCCTGGCCTGCCGTGGCGATGTCTGCCGTGGCCATCTCACCTCCGCGTGACGGTGGTTCACAGGAACGCCCTGCTGCAAATCTCCCGTTGAGCGTAGGGACGCTGCCGACGGGGAGCCGAGGGCCTTTGGTCCCTAGTGGGCGGGCCCGATGCACCGCAAGGGTTGTGCCCCAACGGAGCCCGAGACGCCGACGGTGAGTGGAGGCAGGTGCGACTCGGCTCCACGCCCGACCGGGCAAGGCGGACGACGTTCCTCTAAAGGGAGGCGGCCAGTGGCACAGGTGTCGCGCGGTGGCGACGAGCTGTTGCTCTCCCCTGTCCGCCGGCGCATCGTGGCGGCCCTGACGGCGCTGCCGCCCTCAGGCCCGGAGGACTCCTCGGACAACGGCTCGGAGGCCGGCTCGCAGCCGCAGTCGACCGGTCTGACCGCAGCGGAGGTGGGCGCCGCCGTGCAGCTGCACCCGACGAGCGCGAGGTTCCACCTCGAACAGCTGGTCGCAGCCGGCGTGCTCACCGCATCCTTCCACCGCCACGGCACGGGCCGCCCGCGGAAGCGGTATGCCGTGCACGCCGGGCACCGCAGCCGCGTGGACCCGGAGACGTCGTACCGCATGCTCGCGGAGCTGCTCACCCAGGCCGTCGCGCCGCAGCAGTCGGGGGACCGCCTCAGCCCCGAGGAGGCCGGTGCGCGCTGGGCGCGCCAACACCTGCGCCCTCTCGACGGCGCTGTGCCGGCCCCGGCAAGGACGCCCGGCCAGTGGCTCGCCACGACGGGACGGGTCGTCGACTTTCTGGAGGCGTGGGGTTACGAGCCCAGTGTCAGGACCGAGGTCGGCGGGCACACCGCAACGGTCGTGCTCGGCCGGTGCCCCTTCCTCGAGCTCGCCAGGGCCCACACCGACGTTGTCTGCGCGGCGCACCTGGGCCTGCTGAAGGGCGCGCTGGAGGCGCTCGGCGAGGTCGACACGGAGGTCCGGCTCGCGCCCTTCGCCGAGCGGGGCGCCTGCCGTGCGCAGCTCACCACCCGTGCCCACCTCACTCCGCCCGAGATCAGCCCCGTGACCACCATCCCCGACCAGGAGGACGACGCGTGACCACGCACGAGCAGCAGGGCACCGGCCACCCCCGAGCAGGACTCGACGGCCCCCTCTCCGAGGCGCTGGTGGGCACCCGGCGCTTCTTCACCCGCGCCGAGGTCTCCGACGACAAGCGCAGCCTCTACGCCAAGGGCGGCCGGGCGGGCGACGCCTTCTACCGCGACCGCTGGAGCCACGACAAGGTGGTGCGCTCGACCCACGGCGTGAACTGCACGGGCAGCTGCTCGTGGAAGGTCTACGTCAAGGACGGCATCATCACCTGGGAGGCGCAGCAGACCGACTACCCGTCGACCGGCGCCGACCGTCCGGAGTACGAGCCCCGCGGGTGCCCCCGCGGCGCCGCCTTCTCCTGGTACACCTACTCCCCCACCAGGATCCGCTACCCCTACGTCCGGGGCATCCTGCTCGAGATGTACCGGGAGGCCAAGCAGCGTCTCGGTGACCCGGTGCTCGCCTGGGCCGACATCGTGGGCGACCCGGCGAAGGCCAAGCGCTACAAGGCCGCTCGCGGCAAGGGCGGCCTGGTCCGCGCGTCGTGGGGTGAGGCCGCCGAGATCGTCGCGGCCGCGAACGTGCACACCATCAAGCAGTGGGGCCCCGACCGGGTCGCGGGCTTCTCCCCCATCCCGGCGATGTCGATGGTCAGCCACGCCTCGGGCGCGCGCTTCACCTCGCTCATCGGCGGCTCGATGCTCTCGTTCTACGACTGGTACGCCGACCTGCCCGTCGCGTCGCCGCAGATCTGGGGCGACCAGACCGACGTGCCCGAGTCCGGCGACTGGTGGGACGCCGGCTACCTCATGATGTGGGGCTCCAACATCCCGGTCACCCGCACCCCCGACGCCCACTGGATGGCCGAGGCCCGCTACCGCGGTCAGAAGGTCGTGGTCGTGGCGCCCGACTACGCCGACAACGTCAAGTTCGCCGACGAGTGGCTGCCCGCCGCACCGGGCACCGACGGGGCGCTGGCGATGGCCATGGGCCACGTGGTGC